>JAKLQB010000918.1 GCA_022013615.1 Desulfobacterales bacterium
ACGCTGCAGGGAGAGAAAAAGACCATCAGTTTATTTCTTCTCTTATTGCCCATGAAATGGTCAATAAAAAAACACTACTTAAGAGGGCGGAAGAGCTGGGGGGTTCCATGGAAACCAAAAAAAAGATACGTCAGCAAATAATGGCCGACTTCAAAAAAGCTAAAAACCGCGGTACTGTATCTGAAGCTCCGACCCAACAGAAAGCGTAGTAAAATACCACACCCTTTACCTGCTTTGTACTTTCAAAAAGAAATGTCAATATATCAGAAACATCCCGAAAGTTCCCTCCAAGTATTTGTTGAACAATGAAAATAGTAACCATCGTAGGTGCTCGCCCACAGTTCATTAAAGCCGCGCCAATAAGTCGGGCAATCCAGAAGCATAATAAGAAAGGTCGTGGCGCTCAGATTACAGAGATCATAGTGCATACAGGACAGGTTTTCGAGACATGAAACGGAGATATCCCAACATTGAAAAGATAAGGAAGCTCATGGGATTTGAGCCGTCTTGTGATCTGTCGGAAATGATACAGGGCGTGATCGATTATTCTAAAGAGTAAGGAGGGGCAAGTGGACCAAAGAATGGACCAATTGGATGACGAAATAAAACTCATGGACTGCCTGAAGGTTATATGGAAATGGAAAAAATTAATTATTTTGGGTACCATAGTAATCGTAATTGTCGCAGGTGTGATCAGCTTTCTCATGCCCAAAGTTTACAGCATCCAGATGGTCCTGGAACCTGGCATTTTAAAAGTGAGTGAAGATGATCAGAATATTTACGCTGAATCTCAAAAGAACATTAAAGCATTAATTGAGACTGGCGTCTTTGATAGAGATATATTGAAATCCTTGAAGGTTCCCAACAGAGGTCATATACCAAAATTCTTACACTACAAGGTAACTGTACCAATAGGATCAAACGCCATAATAATATCATATCAGACCCCTGACGTTAACCTGGGTGTTGATATACTAAAGAAACTGAGTGAACTCTTGCAGAACAGACATAGCCAACTGGGAATACGATACAAAAATAAGTTAATGATAGAAATCCAAGCCAAGAAAACTGAAGTACCCAACCTTGTAGCTGAGAAAGAAGCCTCTAAACAAATGATTAAAAATATGGATAAAAGGATTTCTGGTTTAGTGTCAGAAATTAGTGACATGAAAAAGAACACTAAGTCACTCATCAAAGAAAGAAATCAATTAGTTTTAAAAGGTAATAATAAACAAGACATTCTTTCTATTATTCTTTACGCTAATATTCTACAACAAGATTTGACATTTACTTCCATCCTTAATAATGATCTTGAACAACTTGTTTTGAAAAGAGACGAAGAAAAGGTTTATGTGGAAAATCTGAAAAACAAAATAGCTATATTAGATCAAGAAATAAAAAGCATGGATTACAAAAAAATGCACATTCAGAATATTCAAATCATTCAACCTCCCACAAGGAACCCATATCCCATAAGGCCCAAGATAAAGCTTAATGTGACGTTAGCAACTCTAGTGGGGTTATTTGTTATGCTGTTGTTAGCCTTTTTTCTGGAATACATTCAAAGACATAGAGATTGAGATAGGGCACTATTTCCGGCAATCCCAATTTTTACCATTAGCTCGGTGGAACACAGGAAATCGGAAATCCGAAGCACGACATCCGTACCTTTCTCAAGGCGTGAGCCGCAAATTCGTAGCAAATTCGAAATTCAAATACTCAATGGATGCACCGAGTAAACATAGGTCTAACTCTACCCTGACCCGAGGGGGCCTGCTCGCCCGCAACACGATCTGGAACCTGATTGGTCAGGGCGCCCCTTTATTGGTTGCTCTCTTCGCCATCCCTGTGCTTATCAGGGGTTTGGGAACAGCACGTTTCGGCGTTTTGACTTTAGCCTGGATGGTGGTCGGTTATTTCAGCCTGTTTGACCTTGGGCTTGGCAGGGCCCTGACCAAACTGGTGGCGGAGAAACTCGGGGAGGGAAAGGAAAACGAAGTCCCTGCGCTTGTTTGGACCGCGCTGGCATTGATGGCACTATTGGGTGTGGCCGGGATTGCCGTCGCAGCGGGGCTTTGTCCCTGGATGGTACATGGGGTGTTGAAAATCCCGGCCGGCTTGCAAACTGAAACCCTCAAGACCTTCTATCTGCTGGCAGTCTCCATCCCCATCATCATCAGTACGGCAGGACTAAGGGGGGTGCTGGAGGCGTATCAGCGTTTTGACCTGGCGAATGCCGTGCGCGTTCCTCTTGGGATGTTTACCTTTTTAGGACCACTGGCAGTGCTACCTTTCTCAAACAGCCTGTTCCCAGTCGTGGCAGCGCTGGTGGCGGGGAGATTGCTGGCCTGGGGAGTGCATTTCTTGCTGTGCCTGCGAGTGGTGCCCGCGCTGCGTTACAATATGAGGGTGGAGCGTGCGATGGTTCGGCCGTTGCTTAGCTTCGGTAGCTGGATGACGGTGAGCAATATAGTAGGGCCACTCATGGTCTATTTTGACCGATTCCTTATCGGGGCAATGCTTTCCATAACGGCTGTTGCCTATTATGCGACCCCTTACGAGGTGGTCACGAAACTTTGGCTCATTCCGGGTGCGCTGGTTGGCGTTCTATTTCCCGCCTTTTCCACTACCCTGGTGGAGGATCGTGATCATACCGCCCGGCTTTTTTGCAGGGGGGTAAACTATATTTTCCTTGCGTTGTTTCCACTGGCCCTTATGATTGTTACCTTGGCCCATGAAGGATTGAACCTGTGGTTAGGGGCGGAATTCGCACAACACAGTGCACTCGTGTTGCAATGGCTGGCCGTTGGTGTATTCGTCAACAGCTTGGCACAAATTCCCTTTGCGTTGGTTCAGGGTGCTGGACGACCTGATATCACTGCCAAGCTGCATCTTGCACAACTACCTTTTTATTTCCTCGCTTTGTGGTGGCTGATCAATGTTTACGGGATCAAAGGCGTGGCCATTGCGTGGACTGCGCGTGTGGCTGTGGATACGGTCGCCCTGTTTGCCGTTGCGCGCTGGCTTCTACCGGCCACAGCACCCGCCATTGGGCGCATGGCTCTGACCTTTGGGGTGGCGTTGCTTTCCCTGGGCTTGGGTACATTGACGGCAGTTCTCATGATGAAGGTGCTGTTCCTGGCAGTGGTAATGATAGTCTTTGTTCCGGCGGCGTGGCTTTTGATCCTCACAGATGAAGAGCGAGTCTTTGTGCGCAACCGCCTTAAAGTAATCCCCATTTTCAACTGAAACGCAAATGAAATGACAGTACACGCTAATAGCAAAATCCGGACGCGCCCCTGCCCGTATTGTCACACGTGCGGAACAAAAGGCAAACTCCTTTATAAAGGGTTGCAAGACCGCTTATTTAGTGCGCCAGGGGAGTGGGATTTGAGAAAGTGTCCAAATTCAGAGTGTGGGTGGGTGTGGCTCGATCCGATGCCGATAGAAGAAGATATCGGCAAAGCGTATCAAACCTATTATACCCATCAGGATAATAGCAGTGATCGGGAGGACTGGGGAATAAGAAGATTTCTTAGATATGGGCTGAAAAAGACATGGGACCTATTTTTACGTGTTACACTGATTTATTGGGAACGCAAACGCTTATACTTGATGTATCTTGGTAATAACAAGCCTGGAACATTGCTTGCGGTGGGTTGTGGAAATGGCCGCCAATTAGCTCAATTTCGCGCTCTGGGATGGCAGGTAGAGGGCCAGGAAGTTGATCTAAAAGCAGCCAAACTTGCACGGCAAATGTATGATCTTAAGATACATTTGGGACCCGTTGAGGAATTAAGAATTCCAGATGCAACATTTGATGCTATCATCATGAATCATGTGATTGAACACCTACATCATCCGGAAGTGGTTTTGGCAGAATGTCACCGGTTATTGAGAGCAGGTGGTAACCTGGTTGTGGTGACTCCCAATATCGAGAGCTTCGGTCATAGGCGATTTGGGGCAGATTGGAGGGAGCTGGATCCACCACGACATATCCATATTTTTTCCTGCAAGACCCTATTGGAGATCGCACATAAGGCGGGGTTTAGACAGTGTACATTGTGGACAACGGCTGTAAATGCTCCGGGTATAGGGATGGGCAGCCTTGATATTCGCCGCACCGGTCGGCATATTATGGGCGCTCGGATCGAACCGAGTTTACGTATTGTTTCACCATTACTTTTCCAATTGTGGGCAACCCTTATTCACGTTACACAAAAGGACTCAGGGGAAGAGTGTGTAATGAAGGCGGAGAAATGATGAATTCAACTACCGAAAAAGAAAACATATGCGCCATAATTGTAACATACTATCTGGATGCCAGTTTCCCAAACCGAATCGAAGACAGACTATGTGGTGATTGTGGACAATCACTCCGGTGATTCCACTTTTGCCGGTTGCCGCGTTGCGCGATCTGGCTTCCCGGCTAAATATTGAGTTGATCTCGAATGATGAAAACCTTGGCGTTGCCACGGCATTAAATCAGGGTGTAAGCCAGAATAGGGCAGAGGATTATGTTTGGGCGCTGCTGTTTGACCATGACACAGACCCGCTGGATCCCATGGTTGAAACGCTGACTGAGGTTTATGACAATTTCAAACAAAAAGATAAACTCGCGGTCGTCGCATCAAATTACTATTATGACGCAAATTGCTATCAAGTTAGGCAAAATCTGAATCTGCCGATGCCTCTAAATGGGTAGAACAGGAAACTGTTATTACATCAGGCGGCTTGATTTCATTGAAGGCATTTCAGGCCATGGGGTGTTTTAGAGATGAGTTTTTTATCGACTGGATAGACCACGAATACTGATTGAGGGTGCGCACAAAGGGCTTTAAGGTGCTTATCACGCGAGAGCCGGCTATAACGCATAACCTGGGAGCACCGACAACTCACAGATTACCTTGGCGAATAACGGGCACATCAAACCATTCTGCACTGAGACGATATTTTATAACAAAGAATCATGTTCTGTTGGCAAGGGAATATTTTTTTAGAGAACCAGCATGGGTCATCAGTACGTTATATTCGCGATTTAAATCAACCATTTTAATGATAGCGTTTGAGCAAGACAAATTAAATAAACTAAACCATGTGGTCTTGGGTCTTTGTCATGGTATTCGTGGAATGTTGGGTAAATTGTAATGATGCCTGATGTTGTCTTGTTTGCTATTTTATGGTTTTTTGTGATAGCGGATTAGTTGAGATTTAGGGATGTTTTATATCGTTAATCCCTGCTTGGGGCTGCGGCCCTAAGCTTATTTTCTGTTTATCAGAGTGGCTTTTTTCCAGTTGGGTTCATAGCATCGAGGTGCAGTGTATTTTGGTGGGTCAAAACCGTATGTTTACAGTGTTGACGCCCATGTAAAAAGTCCTTTTTACATGGATTTAGGAATTTAGGG
>JAKLQB010000919.1 GCA_022013615.1 Desulfobacterales bacterium
ATCGAATAATGTTTATACCTTGGCATTGTGCGGCAATCTCATCGTCACGAATGGCATTCCATGCTAGGCCTATTTTGGAGTAGTAGAGGCGCCTCGCCACAATAAATTCTATAACCAGCAAGGTAAGAACCATATAATAGAAATTGGCCTGGAATGGAAGCTCGATCCCCAGGACATGGATAGACGATCCAAACGAAAAACTGCCTATCGTGGGCAACGGGATCCCCGGCACACCGTTGGCCCCTCCCGTCCATCGAAAATTATTGACACACAAATAGAAGATCATGCCAGCAGCAAGAGTGACCAGAGCAAGATGATGCGTTTTTGTCCGCATGGAGGGAAGCCCCAGAATAAAACCAAAAAGCGCGGCCCCGATTCCTGCCAGAGGAAGCACGACCCAGAAAGACCATCCAAAGTACACGCTCAGCAAAGCAGCCGTATAGGCTCCGATTCCGTAGTCGGCTGCCGTAGCAAAATTCAATAGATGGGTGGCACCTATTTGAAAATCAAGCCCGATTGCAAGACTGGCATAAAGCCCGGCAAAAAACAGGATATGGATGACATACGGGGAATGTCGAAACAATATTGGGAGACTAAGAGCAAAAAGGAAGCCCCACAAGACAGACAGAGGCTTGTTCCTGACAAATAGGTTTTGCAAAAACTCGTTAAGCGTTTCTATCTTTATTACCAGATAGCTCGCGACTAACGCGATGAAAAGAATGAGTATGATCAGCATGATTTCTTCAGTATGCAAAAAAAGCCATATCCCTGCAAAAAAACAGCTCTCAATGGAAAGAACGAGCCCAATGTCTCGAAGCTTAGTATACACTTGTCTGGATCCTCCATATAAACCTACACTTTCGTAAACTCTATTTCACCCAACAAACCCCTCGGTCTAAAGACCAGGAAAAAAATCACCATCAGAAACCCGTATACATCCTTATAAGCAGTTCCTCCGGGTATATAGGCACTACAGAAAGTCTCAACAAACCCAAGGGTTACCCCGCCCAAGATAGCTCCGTTAAAGCTGCCGAGGCCTCCTACAATGGCGGCAGTAAACCCTTTGATCCCTCCCATGAGCCCAATATCGAACTTGATGAGTTTCACATATGAGCCGTTAACGACTCCTGCCACTCCAGCCAGCACTGAAGCGACAAAAAAGGTGACCATAATAATGACCTCTGTATTAATACCCATGAGGCTTGCTGCTTCAATATTCTCAGAGATCGCCCTAATGGCCAATCCTATTTTGGTTCGATTAATAAAAAGCATCATGGCAAGAATCATGAACACAATGATGCCAATCATGATCATGTGATGCGCTCGAATATAAAGGGTCCCCAACTGAAATCCCCATTGGGGAAAAAAGACTGGAAAAGGTTGTGGATTGGCCCCATCAGGGTAGAATAGCCTTACAGATTCTCGGATGAAGATCCCAAGAGCTACAGTAGAAACGAGGACCATCAAAATAGGCAGCCCCGGACCACGCAGAGGTTTGATAACAGCTCTTTCGAACATGACACCTAGTACGCCGATGACTATGAGGGTAAGCACGATTACACCTACTATCCATAGCCATGCAGGAACCAATAGGGTGATACCCGTCATTTGAGCAAGTTTGTAAAGAATGAGAGCAATAAAAGCTCCTAACATGGCTACATCTCCATGAGCGAATTGAATGATATTGATGGCACCAAATAAGAGAGTAAAACCAAGCGCTATGAGAACATAGGTGCCACTGAGCATAACGGCGATCATCAACACTTCCACGAAATGCACCATAAAAATCTCCCTTCTTCCAGTCTTGAATGCTACTCCGGGAGGTTGCCCACAAAAGGGCAATCTCCCTCATGAGTCATCTTAAAGTCCCCTTGGTTATGCTACCTTCTCGGCAGCTTTCTCTTTCCTGTTTTGTATTCCGACTTATCCCACGGAACCCATCTTCCATCTTGGCTTACTTTCATTGTCAACCCACCCGTTAGCGTCTGTCCATATTCGTCAAACTTAGTCAGTCCCAAAACCCCAGTGTATTCCATGTCACGGATGGTTTTCGCCAAGAGCTTTTTGTCGTCAGGTCCGACCTTGTTGATAGCAGCTATAATCAAATTCATGGCGTCATAGGCGTATGGACCAGAAGCTTCATAGTAATCTTTGTAACCCTCTGCCTTATATGCCTTTACGAATGGAGAATCCTCACTTATGGCAAATTTGCCGACAACGACCGTACCTTCTGCGGGCTTACCCACAACCTTATTATAAGTTTCTGTCGCAAAGCCGGTCACTCCAATATAGAGGAAATCATCCATGCCCAATTCATGCATCTGGATCTTAATAAGCTGCGTCTCTGTTCCTGTGCCACCAAAATAGATTGCTTGAGGTCCTGGTTTTAAAGCTTTAATGCTCGAAAGGATTGGACGAAGATCCTGCGTGCCAACCGGGATGCCATATTCAGATAGAATTTTTCCGCCAACCTTAGCAAGAGAATTTTTCACGGCTTTAAAACAACTCTGTCCATAACTTGTTGTGTCATAAATAACGCTCCAGCTTTTGTACCCAAGCTTATTCCCGACAAAGTCTGCTATCATATCATGCTCTACTATCGTATTAGCACAAATCCTAGTGACCTCAGGAAAATTGTTTTTGTATGTAATATCGGGATGAATACTCCCCCAGAACACCTGAGGCGTTTCGTATCTGTGGAACACATGGATGGTTGCTAAGCCCACCGGACTATTATAATGGGTTGTAGCAGCCGTTACTTTATCGACAGTGCATAGCTTAGTCGCCACGGAGACGCCTGTAGCAGGGTCAGAAGCGTCATCCACCACAATAAGCTTATACAGATAAGGGGAATCTCCGCGACGATTTGCCTCTTTAACTGCCAAATCAGCAGAATTTCTGGTTCCAAGGCCGATAGCTGCATTAGCGCCTGTCAAAGGCCCGATATAACCTATTTTTACTAGTTTTTTTTCAGCAACGGCGGTCGTTGGGCAAAACACTGGCCATACACAGAAGCTTCCCACTACACATAGAGTTACAAAGATCCTCGAAAATTTCATAACATTTCTCCTTTCTTGACTTTGCTATTCGGTTTAAAATAATAATAACCCCTACCATCTCCACCTCTAAATCCCTCCTTTCTTTATCTTGTTAATAGATTTCAAGCAACCAGAATTCCTAGTCTTCTCCTTCTCAGAAACAGAAACGGCATCCTCCAAATCAATAATCACCGCATCAGCACCTGCTCTGATGGCCTTCTCTACTCTATCTCCTCTGTTTCCGGGGGCAAAAAGGGCTGTCCTCAATGGTTTCATATTAATACTTTCCTTTATCTCTTACTTTCCGATGCGCTCTGCCTTCTCAAACGAAATGCTCTATGTCTCTGTCATTGGTGGGAGGAGATGTCTCTAATCGCGTGATCCCTAAAATCTTTTCGTGTCTCCCGAAAAGCGTCATGGCCTATTGGCCAGCCATGCCAATCTGCAAAGACTTCCTCTCTTAGTCTCTCACTAGCGGGAGTGTTAAACAAGTCGGACCTCCTCCCGCTTTGGCGAATTCCGACAAATCTACCTCAACCACCTCGATTCCTCTTTTTTCTAACTCCCGGTTCATGTTAATGCCTGTCGCCGGTGAAATAACCTTTTTAGGAGCAATAGGTAGCAGGTTAGGCGCGCAAAGATGGAGCTCTTCTTCAGATAGTTCAATAATATCAATTCCTTTTTCCTCTAACCAAGAGACGGTGTCGTAGCCCACTCCGCCGGGCCACAGCACGGCAATGTTGTAGTAGGCCATGCCGAACGTCATGTCCAAATGGAATATGCCTGATGAAGGCCCTACCTGATGGGTTCGCTTTTGCAGATATCCGGGAAGTTGTGCATGGTGGATATCCTCAACGCCCTGGGCTCTGAGGACGGCTTCCACCTGCCTTAGCCCCTCCGCATTACTTCGTAGCCCGGTCGCCAGGATGACGCTTTTCTCATCGATCCATACCATATTGCTCGCTTCAAAAACACCCATGCCATGAATCGTATGAAGGATGGGACATCCAAGTTCTGCAACTCGTCGTGCGGCAAAGGCTTCTAACCCCTTTTTATAAGCTACAGCCAGCCTGCAGATGATTACTCCCCCTCTCACCGTAATCGTTTCTCTTAGAAAAGGAGCAGATCGAATCGGAATACCATAGGTGCCGATCAAGGGCTTTCTGGGTTCAAGAAAAATAACCTCGATCCCTTCGTTTTCCATCGCCGTAACGAATTCGTCATGTTGTTCTTGCATCTTTTCAAAATCCGATGGACCTTCCGGCAAATTAAAAAGCTGGAGGTCCTCTTGAATTAATGCCTCCTTTTGCTCCTCGCCCGGTCGATACACCAAGATCTTTCTGATCTTGCCAAAGGTTGAATTCAGCCCCCATTTTTCTCCCCAAGCCATCTCAACTTCATCCAGAAAATCAATGCCGTAGATGGGCTTGTGAGGCATATCCTTTTGGTAGAAAGGTATTTTTTCGAGTCTGCTCATATCCTCCTCCATGTCAGTAACTCTTCTGCTTCGGCCACAAAATGCGATCCTTAGTAATTCACGTCTATCCCTTCAAAAAAGGCTTTCTAGTAATAAATGACTTTTTCTTTATATGCGCCTCAAGAAAACACTTTCCGCATATCTAGAAAAACCCGGTGGTCAAGAAAGCCGACTTGGTTCCAGTTAACCGTCGGAAAAAGCTTTCTGGATGGATTTTATGAATTCATGCACTCGGCGTTCTGCAAATCATGACTTGTCTTTTCCATTACTATTTGCACACAGTTGATGATATCATTAAAATTTTCCGGTACGTAACAACCTGCATCCCTGAGTGTGGTCATTTTGTTGGAAGGCTTCCCAACACCACCTTCGATGATAGAAGCAGCATGCCCAAAAACCGTTCCTTCGGGCATTTCTTCTACAAATTTTCCTCCTATGTATGCAATCAGAGGTTTGGTAAAGCCTCCTTCTTTAACGAAATCAGCGACATCTTCCTCGTATCTTGTCCCGGGCTCCCCCCACAAAACAACGGCTTTTGTCTTGGGATCGTCTTCAAACATCCCTAGTATCTTTTTCGGTGGGGACCCAATAAAGGCATCCCCTCCGATACTAACGCATGTGGTTACACCAAAACCGGCCCGTTTGACCATCCATGCACATTCAGCCGTCATCC
>JAKLQB010000102.1 GCA_022013615.1 Desulfobacterales bacterium
AGGGGAATTGAACGGATCAAAAGAAAGCCAGAAGCTACTTATTGAGAAAACAAAGAAATTGGGTGGAGTCTTTCATGTCAGCGAGATTGTCTTGACAAAGGGAGAAGAGGCAGGTGAGCCGGTAGAAATCAGAGAAAAATCCTCATCCAATGTCCTCACAGCGCTTGAAGAATTGTTGGGCATATTCGAAAGGATGATCTCCTCCAACAAGAAGATAAAGACAGACTTTAATACCCTGCTAAAAAAGAAATTAGTCGAAAAAGCCGATAAATATGTATTCCTTGATCCCTTTGCAGGTGAATTTAAATACTCTGATCACAAGATCACATTTTCAGGTGATGCCAGCGATGAAGACCTGGTAAACGCACTGATTGAGTCTGTGGAAGACCTGGCAGGCGAACTCGGGATTCTGCCAATGCTCGCGGATAAGCTGGCCCCCTGGTCTAAAAAGTATGCGAAAGAACTCGAGGGGTTTGGTATCAATTACTGATACATTCCATGACCTTGCGAGCCTTACTTATGCCCCCAGCCTATGGCATTTCCGTCGCAGTTTCGGACAATACTCAGGTTGACAAATGATGACAGGCGCTTCCCCTCACATTGCTATTGATAAATCGCCAAGATGGCATGCAGACTTTCTCGATAGCTTTCCGGCGGGGATTTACCGAACAACGTTGGAAGGCAAACTTATCTTTGCAAACAAGGCCTTTGCCAGGATCTTCGGATTCGATTCCACAGGTGATTTGATCGGTTACCCGGAAGTCAATCTATATCATGTCAGACAGGATAGGGGCGCCTTGATAAAGGCAGTCTTGGAGCAGGGATATGTTGAAGAGCTCTCTCTCCCCTTCAAGAAAAATGATGGCGCCCCAATATGGTGCGCGGTAACGGCCAGGGCAGTTTTTGATGATGACGGTATAGTGGTGTTCTTAGACGGATTAGTGCGGGATATAACGGAAGAAATCGAAAATAAAGAGCGATCGACCAAGGAAAAGTTTCAAGGGGTTCTGGAGATGGCTGGAGGTGTGGCACACAGTCTTAATCAGCCTCTTACAATAATTAATAACTTACTAAGTGAAGTGTTATCAGACTTGCACCCTGATGACCGTAATCATCAAAAAATAGTGAGGGTGCACGACCAAATCCAGAAATTAAATGCCATTGTAAAGAAAATAGGAGGCATTAAAAAATATAGGGCTATGGATTATGTTGCTGGAATAAAGATTGTGGATATCGATAAAGCCTCACGAGCTGAGCTTGGCGAGGAGATTAAATGATAAAAAAGGTGCTGATTGTTGACGACGATCAGGAGATGTTGCTCTCCCTTAAGGAAGGGTTTGAGAAATACAATGCGACCTTTTCTGTATTAATGGCAGGGGATGGTCTGGTCGCAACGGAAAAACTTAAGCAGGAGACCATCTCACTCGTAATCACTGACCTGAGAATGCCACGGATGGATGGCTTTGCCCTGCTATCCGAGATTATGGAACAGTACCCGGAAATACCGGTAATCATCATGACCGGGTACAGCACACCCGAAATGGAAAGGCTGGCCCAAAAAGGAAGCGCCGTTGGGTATGTTGAGAAGCCTTTTATGATAGACGATCTGGCCAAGCAAGTACTGGCTACTCTGCGAAAAGAATCTGAAGGGGGAACTTTACACAGCGTTTCAT
>JAKLQB010000103.1 GCA_022013615.1 Desulfobacterales bacterium
AACAGATGGAGGCATCCGCTTCCTATTATCCAACCGCCCATAATGATCCTCAGTCCATGGCAAGGCTCTCCAGCTTTGCTTTTACTTCTATTGGATTTCAAGGGATTCGCATTCCGTTTGATCTGTGCGTGGAGGCCGAAGCCTTTGGGTGTAAACTGCGAAATGGGGGCAAAGACGCCCCGCCCTCGGTAACAAAAGAGGCATTTGAAGAAAAAGATGCCTTTATGGTGCCTGAAGATATTTTCCAAAAGGGCAGATTCCAGGTTGTGTTTGAGGCAATCAGGATACTTAAGGATAAATTCGGAGATGATGTTACCATTTATACGGGTATAGTTGGTCCATTGACCTTGATTGGCGCCCTTTATGATGCCACAACGGTCATGCGCTGGGCCATCAAGGATCCTCAACGAATGGATGACAATTTAGAGCGGGCCGCCGGTTTTTTATCGGAATATGCCGACCGTTTATTTGATGCGGGCGGGGACGTCCTGTCCATTTTAGATCCCACGGCCTCCGGTGACCTCCTTAGCAGAAAATATTTTGAAAAATATGTTATGCCCGCTTACCAGCGAATGAGGGAGAAGATTCAGGGTCCCATCTCGCTTCACATATGTGGAAACACTGAAGGTTTTTTGGCGCTGCTCCCCGAGACAGGTTTTGAGGCATTTTCATTTGAAGGGCCTAAGGTTTCGGTACAAACAGCACGACAGAAAATGGGTGACAGTATGTTACTGGTGGGAAACATTCCCACTTATGACACCCTGCTTTTCGGTACCCCGGAAAGGGTCCGTGAAGAATCATTAAATGCGCTTGGGGATGGTCTCGACTTATTAGCGCCGGCATGTGGCGTTCCGATACAGACCCCGACGGAAAACCTGAAGGCAATGGTCAGGGCGGTTGAAGAGTTCAAAGGGGATCAGGCTGTGGTATAGCAAGAAGGCTAGATGACACTCAGGAAAAAACAAGATTCAATTCGTGAGTACCATTCTATTTGCAGGACAACCTGTTGTAATTGTCCTACAGGCTGTGGTGTTAAAGTCTTTATAAAAGATAGCACTATTGTCGATATTTACGGAGACGAGGAACATCCCATCAATAAGGGGGCTTTCTGCCCAAAGGGATTGCTCAGCTATTATCATCTTAAAAACCCAAAAAGAATTGTTTGCCCGCAGATAAGGGAAGGCCTGGTCGATCCCTTTAGAACTGTAACTTGGGACGAAGCGTTAGCCTTTACCTCAGAAAAGATTCAGGATCTTTCGGGAAAAAGAGGCAAGGCATCCGTCTTCATCCATGGAAATGAGAGTGCTCCCTTTGGCTATCTGGCGGGGGGAAGTCTGTTCGCTAAACACTTTGGTACACCCAACACACCCTATCGTTTTTTTCCCTATCCTTTTGGACACCAGGGTCTTATCAAAAAGATGTTTGGAGTTCCCGGGTCGCGGTTATTGATGAACCCCCCCAGGGATTGGTGCAGCAGCAGGTGCATTCTATTGTACGGGTGTGATCTTGCTGCTTCAGATCCTATAACCTTTGGGCCTATTATTGATGCTCACGACCGTGGTACCACCCTTTTGACTATCAGTTCAAAGAAGACCATCACAAGCTCCAAAGCTACACTGAGCCTGAGAGTAAAACCCGGCAGCCAGAGCACCATCCTTAAAGGAATTATTCATATCTTGATTCAAAAAGGTCTTTTTGATGAAGATTTCTTAAGAGAATCCACAACTGATTTTGATCGCCTGAGATCAAAGGTAGAGTCTTTTACCCCCCAGAGCGTGGCGAAATCGTGCTGGATTAAGAAAGAAGATCTGGAAAAAATGGCTGACCTGATCGGCAGGACCAAACCTCTCCAGGTGATCGCCGGAGACTGGGCTACCCGGTCGTATCTTTCTGATGAAGACCTCCTTATGTGCGGCGCACTGGTTTGTCTGCGGGGCTCGGTGGGTGTTCCCGGTGGAGGTCTGAATCTCTTAAATGTATCCCCCTTTTCATGGGAGGCCTGGTCTCGGGGCAATGACAACATCTCACAAGTGATGGAAGATGTACCCCCCAATTTTTCCTTAGATAACATCCTTCTTGACTCCCCAGACAGGGTCGGGGCACTAATATGGTATGGCAACCCCTGTACAGGAATGGCTGAAGGAATAAAAACAAAGGCCGCTTTAAAAGAGATACCATTTATTGTTCATCTTTCTTCCTATCCAAATGAGACTTACAATTATTCTCATGTTTCGTTTCCCATGAGTTCATGGCTGGAATATTCCGGTCTGGTTGCAAACAACAACGGCCGGGCTATTCAATGGCACAATAAGGTGATCGATCCACCAGGCGAGTGCAAGTCTCCATTGGCTTTCTGGTATGACCTGGCTCATTGGTGCAACATTGGGGAGCATTTCCCCTGGAATGGAAAAATAGGGATTATTGATGAGCGTAAGGCAATGGATTTTTACTTGCACCAAAATCCTCTAACGCGGGCGGCCTCTGTGGAAAAACTGGACCCGGAAAAGAACCCGCCCGGAGGGTTACTATGGCCATGCACAGAAGAGGCTGATCTGGATTTTGAAGAAAGCCGTTTTCTTATAGGCAGAAAAGGCAATGTCAGGGGCAAGAATATATTGTTCGAGAGACATAAGAATTATTCATTAAGCGATAGGCGTTTCCCCACCATGTCAGGGAAAATCAGTCTTTCCGGTCATGCCGGCCAAAAAGACACTGATTACGAAATGGGTTTCCAACATCAAAAACCTGTTCCTGATTCATACCTTTCTGAATATGATATCAAATTTCCTTTGATACTGACCACCGGAGTCTTGGTGGATTTTGTTGAGGACTTTGGATATTTCGTCACTGACCGTGACACGTGGACGGCCAACATGATGGTCCAGATAAATCCGCGAATCGCAAAAGTCCTTGGGATCGAGAACCGTGAAATTATTACCATCGAAAACGACCGCGGAACCATTTCGGCTCCGGCCTGGCTAAACGAGGACCTGGATCCCAGGGTGATCTTTTGTCCGGAAGGTTTTGATCCGTATCAGCCTCATATGGGTTGCGAGAGTCCTCTCTCTCTTTTTGATGAACCTGTTGCGAATTCGGAGAAAAAATCTTTTACAATGGTAACGATTTACAAGGCAGGCCAGGACAAACCCAAAAGCAAGCAAAACCTTGTCAGGTTTTTGAGAA
Source organism: Desulfobacterales bacterium (assembly GCA_022013615.1). The sequence goes on from JAKLQB010000103.1 coordinate 3,184, forward strand.
ATCCATGAGAATACTATTTGTAAGCAAGAATTTTGAACAAAGAAAACCGATCGATTCAGAGGAACGCGATCCCGAAGAATTGGTGATGCTGGTTGATGTTGATCGCTGTATTTCGTGTGGGGCATGTCAATTAGCGTGTGAGATAGAACATGGTGATGCCATTGGCATACCGGGTTCCTTCAGACCCATTGAAGTTCAAGGCAAAGATAAAGATGCAGAGAGCCCCTTAGTATATCTTCCATTAGCGTGCCGGCATTGTGAATCGCCATGCGACTACTATAGCCCGTATAATTTCTGGACCACCTGTCCCAAAGGTAAGAAACAGGGAAAAAAATTCATATCCTGTGATTCCTGTATTGACAGGACGCGGGAAGGCATGTGGCCGGCGTGTGCAACCAGATGCAGTATGAAGACGATCTATTTTGGATCTTTTAAGGATATTGCTTTTACTTTAGGTGAAAAGGGACTCCGTGAGATGGGAGATGTTGAGATCATTGGATAATAAACGAGATTCCCTGATCTTGCCTTCCCGGGTTACCTCCGATGTATACCGGAGGGTGGTAAAGGCATATGATTTAATCACTCGCAAAGTCCTGGTGAATCAGACCGACCTGTTGGTGTCCGGATTCAAGAACCTTGAGGAAGAGGCTAAGAGTCTGGTGTTTAAATACCGCCAACAGATCGAGGATTATATTGAGAGGCATCCGTCTTTTGTAAGGGCATTCTATCCTCTCAAGCGGGATCCTTTTGCTCCAGGAATAGTAAACAGCATGATTGAAGCAGGCTCAAGGGCCAACGTGGGTCCAATGGCCTCTGTGGCAGGCGCCATTGCCGAATATGTCGGCTTAGGCCTTTTGCCGTACAGCCGGGATGTTATTGTCGAAAATGGGGGAGATGTCTTTGTTTGTTCCAGGGTGAGAAGGGAAATGTTGCTCTTAGCCGAGAGTTCCGACTTCACAGCCATGAAAATCGCCATCCAGCCATCCCCAAAACCGGTTGGAGTGTGCACTTCATCCGGAAAATTGGGGCATTCGTTGAGTTATGGCAGGGCAGATGCTGTTATGGTAGTAGGGCCTACCGCATCGATCGCTGATGCTGCAGCTACAGGCATAGCAAACCTCATAAGAAGCCCATCCGATATTAAGAAGGGGCTTGACAGGGCACAGGAAATCGGAGTTCTCGGAACCCTCATCCTGATTGAGGACCAGATGGGCGCATGGGGTAATATTGAGTTCTTGAACTAACTGGTAAAATAAAATGGCAGTACAACAAAAGACCATTTCTGAAATAAACGAGAAACTGAAAAAAGGCGAAGCCGTGATTATGACGGCCATGGAATTCAAAAAGGAAGTCAGAAACGGGTATAAATTCAAGGTTTCGGATGTTGATGTGGTAACAACAGGCACAAGGGCTATCATGTCTGGCACCTCGGCCATGTTAGTAGTGCCTGTGGCACAAAAAGACTCATTCAAACGGGCTGAAAAGATGTGGCTAAATGGGGTCCCGTGTTGGCCTGGATCTAACCCGGTTGAAGGTTCAGGCATGGTTGATACGGTAATATATGGCACTACGGAGAGCATTGATCATGAAGGCCGCTATGGCGGAGGCCATCTTCTAAGGGATATCGTGGAAAAAAGAGAGATTGAGGTGGAATGCCTGACGGAAGAAGGAAAGGCCTTTCATACATCATTCACATTAGATCAACTAAAGTTCGCAAGAATTTACAGTTTTCGAAACGATTTTCAAAATTATTATGCCTTTGCCAATATCAAAGGCCAGAGATCTTATCGAGAGAACCCTCTATCTATTTTTGCCTGCCGCCCGTTGCCTGTGTTGAAAGGACTGGGAATGAGCGGAAGCGGGGAGATCAATCCCCTGGAGAATGACCCCAATTCAAGAATCTTCAGATCTGGAATGAAGATATTAGTAAACAAAGTCCCGGGAGTTGTAATTGGTTATGGGAGTCGAAGCGTTCCCAAGATGAGATCCCTTTCGGTTGCTGCAGATATGTTCGGGATGGATCCGGAATTCATGGGCGGATTCAAGACGAGTTACGGGGTAGAAGTAACCAACGGTATCGGAGTGCCCTTCCCTGTCCTTAACCAGGATATCCTTGATGATCTTGCAAACTGCTTGGATGAGAATATTCCCTTGCACATTGCCGATATCGGAGACCGGATTCCCATTGTGGACCGGACCTATGCGGATATCTGGTCCGGCGCAAAACTTGAGGTTGAATTTGATCCGGACCGTTGTATTTATTGTTCATTTCAGTGCCCGGCTGAGTACTACTGCCCCATGGGTGCCATTTCTTGGAAAGATAAGGAGATTGACGAAACCCTCTGTTTTGGCTGTGGCGCTTGCACCTCAAACTGTCTTAGCGGTGCCTTTATGGGCAAGGGGGACACGCCTAAGGGGTACATCGGGCAGGTCCATGCCTTTGATACGGATATCCCTGTGATATTCCGGCAATCCAATCGCTTTCGCTCGCAGCTTATGGCCGAATACCTGAAAGAGATCATGGAGAAAGGAGAATTTCTCCTAAATGATTCTGACTTTAGATTGAAGTTGTGGCAGGACTGATATGTTTGTTTAGTGGAATTGGCTTTTCAGATGGATGATTTTACCGATGCATAGAGCATTCTTGGGACAGTCATGGCAGCATTGAAAGAAATAGATCTGGTTCGGGAGCAGGCTGAAAAATGTGTTCGCTGCGGGCTATGTCTTACCGCCTGTCCCGTATATGCAGAGGAGAAAGATGAAAGGTATGTGGCCAGAGGTCGAAATCGCCTGCTGAGCGAGATCATCGATAATCACGAGGATCTCAAGACAGGCCTTAAGGATCGTTTCAGCAAATGTCTTTTGTGCCGCAGGTGTACGATGGTGTGCCCTCAAGGAGTAAGAACAGATCTTCTGAACATTGCAGCAAGGGCCGAACTGGTAAAGGGGGACGGGCTCCCTGTTTACAAATCACTCCCCTTTCGCAAGGTATTAAATGATAGGAAATTAATGAGAAAGGCCCTCAAGGCGGCATCCAAATTCCAGTGGCTCCTCCCTGCCACCAAAGAACCGGAAAATAAGATACATCATATCCCCCTTCAAACAGAGGGGAAGATCCGTCATATCCCCATGTTCCTTGCTGGTTTGGGCGGTGGAAGACAGCTCCCTCCCATAGCAAAGAGGTCTCTGAGTGAGGATATACCGGAGCTTCATCCACCGGTAGCTGATGTCAATAATCGGAACCTGCGCGTGGCCTATTTTGCAGGATGCGCTACGGAATTCAGCTTTCCCGAGGTGGGCAAGGCCCTTATCAAGATCCTCAATAAATTGGGGGTAGAGGTTGTATTCCCGAAAGAACAGGGCTGCTGTGGAATTGCCGTATTTGCGAGTGGTGATTTAGATACCGCCAGAGAAATGGCACGTCATAATCTCAATGTCTTCTCACAATTGGATGCGGATCTTATTGTTACCGGATGTGCGACCTGTGGCTCAGCATTAAAGGACGGATGGACAAGCTATTTGCCCAGAAATGAAGAAGAGAGGAAGGGATTCGAAGCGTTCGGGGCAAAGGTCAGAGACATATCTGAGCTGTTAGTGGAATTGGCCGATTTCAGGCCCCTTCGATATCGTTCAATATTGCCTGAAAATACCCGTGTTACTTATCACGATCCCTGCCATCTGGCGCGTTATCAGGCAGTAATTGATCAACCTCGCAAGATCCTGAAGCAGATATTCGGAGATAACTTTGTGGAAATGGATAGCAATGGGTGCTGTGGCATGGGCGGTTCGTTCAATGTAGAACATTATGAGTTGTCCAAAAAGATCGCTAAGAAAAAGATAGACTTTGTAGCTAAGACAGAGGCAGATGTCGTTATCAACACGTGCCCCGGCTGTATGATCCAGCTTATTGACAATATTGAAAGGTATCACCTCCCCCAAAGGGTAGTTCACATGGTTGAGGCAATTGAACCGATTCCGGACTCCGAGGAGTGATTCATGGTAGGCCAGGAAAAATCAATCACCAACACCAATGAAAAAATCAAAGGCGGCACCGCGGTTGTTTTGACCGATACCGAGTTCGTACAGGAGATCCAAAACGGATCAGAGCTCAATCTGGCCGATATCGATGTGGTAACAACCGCCTTCTGTGCGGAAACGTCAGGCACAGCGGCCATGATAGGCGTCCCTGTGGCGGAAAGGGGAGTATTTACGCGTGCGAAAAAACTATGGCTCAACGGCATTCTCGGGTACCCTGGCCCGGCTCCCAATGAGCGGTTAGGACTGGTGGAAGGACTTTTCTTTTCCAGTAAGATGAGCAATAACAGGAAGGATAATTACAGCGGAGCACAACTCATAGGGGCTGTTATCCGAAAAGAAGAGATCCAGGTTGAATGCCTTTCCGTGGAAGGAGATATTTACAAGACTACCTTCACCTTGGACCAGGCGGATTTCGCCAGGATGTATGTATACAATTGCTTCTTCAGTAAATTGTGCTCTAAAAGCAAGGGATCTTCAAGAGATCGTCACCTGAGAACCATTAAAGTCGGAAGCAAGATATTGCTGAACAAATCCCCGGGCATTGTGATCGGCTGTGGAACACGCAGTACAGTGGAAAACAGGTCGCTATCTTTAGCCGCCGACATGTTTGAAATGGACCCGGATGCCATAAACGGGTTTGAGCCAGACCCCTGTGCCACCGTAGCAAATTCCGTGGCTCTTGCCATTCCGATTTTGACAGTTGGGATTTTAAACGACTTAAAAGAATGCCTCAAGGCCGACCAGTTGCCTCGTCTTGAAGACAAAACTCACTCTGAGAATAAAATGGCGGAATATCTTAAACATATAATAGAGAAAGGAGAATTTCTGTTAACTTCTTCTGATATGAATCTTAATGATTGGTTTAACGGGTAAGGAGGATTAAAGATGTCTGAAATTGAAAGAACGGCTAAAGAGATGATAGAAAAAGGGAGAAAAGCCCAGGAAATCTTTGAAGAATACACCCAGGAACAGGTTGACGAGGTGATCACTGCGGTGGCCTGGGCCGGATATAGCAATGCCGAGTATCTCGCCAAATTTTCCATAGAAGAAACCGGCATGGGCCTCTATGAGGATAGAGTAAAGAAAATACACAACAAAACAATAGGAACTTTAAGGGACCTTAAAGGTGCTCTGTCCCGGGGCATTATTAACATTGATGTAAAAACCGGCGTGACAGAGATTGCAAAGCCGATGGGTGTCATTGGCGCAATTACCCCCGTCACGAATCCGGTTGCGACCGCTATCAACAATATGATGGTCGTGTTAAAGGGGGGAAACGCCGTCATACTTGCCAGTCACCCACATGCCAAGAAAACCGGAATGGAAGTGGTAAGAGTTGTGCGCGAGGAAATCGATAAACTAAAGGCTCCCCTTGATTTAGTGCAGACCGTTGAACAGCCCAGCAAAGATCTTTCACAGGAAATTATGCGTCAGGCTGATACGGTTATAGCAACAGGTGGTTCGGTCATGGTAAAGGCCGCCTACAGCAGCGGCAAACCGGCCTTAGGAGTAGGTCAGGGCAATGCCGTGGTCATTATCGATCCATCTGCCAATGTCGGTGACGCAGTTGACAAAATCTTCGCGGGAAAGACATTTGACTACGCGACCAGTTGTTCTTCGGAAAGCTCGATTGTTGTCCAGGAAGCGATTTATGATGAGGTCATAGAAAAATTCAAGGCAAAAGGAAGCTATCTGGTTTCTCCGGAAGAAAAGAAAAAGTTAGGGGCAACCATATGGATAAATGGGGCCATAAATGGTAAAGTCGTATGCAAAAGCCCTGATTCCATTGCCACTCTGGCTGACATTACATCGGAAGAGGCATTAAAGGCTAAATGCTTTCTTGTAGAAGAAAAAGGAATCGGCCCGAACTATCCATTTTCCGGGGAAAAGTTGACGATTGTTCTGGCAGTTTTTAAGTACTCTGATTTTGATGAGGCACTTGATATAGTAAACCGCATTACCTCTTATCAGGGAAGAGGCCATTCCTGCGGAATTCACACCACAACGGAAGAAAACATAACAAAACTTGCTCTGTCGGCCAAGGTGAGCCGCATCATGGTGAACCAGGTCCAGGCCTTTGGTAATGGCGGGTTTTTTAACAATGGTCTTCCATTTACTCTGACGATGGGCTGTGGCTCCTGGGGTGGTAACAGTACCACTGAAAATCTAAACTATAAACACTTCATTAATATCTGCAGGCTCGCCAGGCCCATCGCTGAAAGGAAACCTTCTGACGAAGAATTATTCGGGCATTACCTTGCGAAGTACGGAAAATGAACCCTATAACGGAATAAGGAGGTGATGAGAAAAACGAAGACAGGTAAGGAGGACTTTCATTTTTTTAACCTTTAAATGTAAGGAGGAGTAAAATGAAAAAGACATGGGTGCTTTCTATAGTCATTATGAGTTTCATTTTTGTGATAGGTTTCCAGCCTGCAGTCTTTGCGGCAGACAAAAAGATCCATTTTGGCTATCTGGTGGCGGACCAGATCCACAATTTCGCTTCCATGATCGTAAAGGAGAAAAAGTTGTTTGAGGCAGAAGGCCTTCAGGTGGAGTGGGGAGAGTATTTAGCCGGGGCCTATGTCATGCAGCACTTAGCTGCTGGAGAAGTGGATTTCGCTACGTGTGGAATTATTCCTACCATGATCACCCGGGGGCGGGGTGTTGACGTGGTCGTAATAGCCGGCAGCAACGCCGAGGGCTCCAGTATCATTGTCAAGGAATCTATCAAGACTGTCAAAGATCTTGATGGCGCCAAGATAGGCACCCCGGGAATTGGTTCCATCCAGGATGCCATGGTAGATATAGTTGCAAGAAGAAATAACATCAAAATAATCCACAAACATATGTCAGTGCCAGACATGCCCATCTATCTTCAGAAAGGGGAGATAGACGGCTTCATTGCCTGGTCGCCTCATAACACCAAGGCAGCGGCCCTTGGTTATGGCCATATCCTCCTGACGTCACATGATATCCTTCCGGGACATCAGTGCTGTGTGCTCGTGGCCAGGGGTGAACTCGTCAGGAAGGAACCTGAGACCGTAAAAAAGGTAATGAGGGCATATATGAAGGCATTTCAGTATGAAATGGCGAGCAAAGAGAATCACGACGAAACACTTGATATGGTCGTGAAATATACAAACGCACCAAAAGAAGTGGTCGTGAAGGCATGGGCGCTTACCCCGCACCCCTACCCTCCGTATCTGAATATAGAGAGTGCCAAGATGCAGGCCGAGGGGCTTTTAGAGGGCGGGAAGATAAAAAAGGGCGCCATTACCAACATGGATAAATTTATTGCACAACTATACCACCCTTATTTCCTATTGGACTATCTCCGCAATATGAAATAGGGAAATCGTTTCTTAACTAACCCCCTGCCGGGTGTTTTTTATCAAGATGCCACCCGACAGGGAGCAAATCGAGCAATCTTTAGGTGGAATGTGTGTTAGCCCTTACAGGTTATGGAGCTTATGCATTTCGTATAATAGACACGCAATTACGCAGATCTATTTCAAAGACAGCAATTTGGGGAGACCTCTATGGCCAATGACTATGCGGAAAAGATGAAAACGATGGGAATTAATTTGTTCGCCCTCGCGATGTTTCTGGTTTTATGGACCCTTATTGCCTACTGGCAGGATTCACCTTTTTTCGCTACACCACCGCAAATCGCTTTAGGTTTTGTACAGATGGTCACTGTAGGGGATGTGGAAGGTATTAAATTGTGGACCCACCTGTTTGATAGCCTTGTGCGCGTATTCGCCGGGTTCGGCGCGGCCTGTCTTCTGGGAATTCCCGGCGGTATGTTCTTTGGGCTCTATCCGAAAATTTACGCACGGACAAGGATTATTATTGAGCCCATCCGCTTTATTTCTCCAATTGCCTGGATTCCCATGGCCATTGTCCTCCTGATCGGGTTTTTCCGGTATATCTTTGTAATCTGGGTCGCATCCTTCTTTCCAATATTTGTCGCCACTCTGTGGAGCGTCAGGCAGGTCAATCCTGTCCACGTTAACGTTGCCAGGGTAGCAGGGGCATCTCGTTCATTTGTCATCAGGAAGATTGTGTTCCCCGCAATTCTTCCCAGTATTGCGGGCGGGATGCGGGTAAGCCTGGGAATATCCTGGATGTGTATTGTGGCCGCGGAAATGATTGGAGGCCAGATGGTGGGAATTGGCCGTCTGATATTGAAATCCGCCATGGTGACCAGGATGGATCTTGTGATCGTGGGCATGGTGTCTATCGGAATCATTGGCTATGCCACGAATGAATTAATCATCATGATTGAAAAACGGCTTTTCCGGTGGAGAGCAGCGGTCTCCATTGAATAAAAGCATCTCGGATATCACTTATTATGGGGAGCATTTAATAGTTTGCATTTAAATAGGTTGCTCGCAAAAAAATCCCCCTCAATCCCCCTTTAATAAAGGGGGAGGCTAAGGTTCTCCCTCTTTCTAAAGGGGAGGTTAAGGTTCCCTCCTTTTCTAAAGGGGGGCCAGGGGGGATTTTAGATTGCAAACAATATTATGCTCTGAGTAGTATGCCAGTATTGGTGCAGCAAGGACTATTAAGGAGACTTCAATGGCGAATAATGAAGATGCAGGCACCGGAAAGTTAGTAAACTTTAGCTACAACGTATTTACCCTGTGCATGTTTCTTATTGCATGGACAGTCCTCTCGTGGCTATTAAAAAGCCTTTTTTTCCCGACGCCGTGGGTGGTCTTTAAAGCATTTATAGAGCTTGCCACTTACGGGGACGTGGAAGGCATAAATTTAAGCGTACACATATACAAGAGCTCGCTTCGCATATTCGCCGGTTTCGTGGCGGCCTGCATCCTGGGCATTCCACTCGGCATACTCATGGGGCTCTATCCTAAAGTCTACGACAGCACCAAGTCTATTATTGAGCCAATAAGATTTATCCCCCCGGTCGCCTGGATCCCCTTAGTCATTGTCCTGTTAGTCGGCTTTTCCAGGTATGCTTTTATCATCTGGTTAGGCGCATTCTTTCCCATTTTCATCGGCACCCTCCTGAGCGTCAGATCGGTCAACCCCATACATATTGATGTTCCCAGATCTTTTGGGGCCAGTCGTTTATATATAATCAAAAAGATCATAATTCCTTCCACCCTGCCGGAGATATTCACAGGCATGAGGGTTGGCATGGGGATCGGGTGGGACTGTATTATGGCATCAGAAATGATAGGAGGAGAAAATGAGGGTCTTGGCGTTATGATATTGAAATACGCCGAGTTAATCAGGATCGAGGATATTATTGTGGGCATGGTCATAATTGGAGCAATCGGTTTTCTAATAAATGAGGTATTCATTCTCGCGGAAAAATACGTTTTCAAATGGAAAGAGGCCATCTCAATTGGTTAGGGGGACCCATGGAGAAGAAACTTATTGACGTTGATGCGTCTATGAAATTCAATGGCACGAGCGTCTTAGAGGACATAAAATTCAAGATCCACGAAAATGAATTTTTAGTTCTTGTGGGGCCGAGTGGATGCGGGAAAACAACCATGGCCAATCTCCTGGCAGGTCTTCTCAAACCCACATCCGGGCACATAACCATAAAAGGTGAGAAGATTAACCCAAAGGTACACAATATTTCCATTGTGTTCCAGGAACCTTCGTGTATTCCTTGGCGCACCCTCTGGGATGACATAATTATGGGCCTTGAAATCAAGGGGGCAGATCAAGAAACCACTGAGAAAAGGGCTAAAGAAGTTATCAAATTAGTAGGTTTGGACGGGTTTGAGGAATACTTTCCCAAGCAGATCTCTGGAGGGATGAAGCAGCGTGTGGCCATTGCCAGGGCTTATGCCACAAACCCTGATTTCCTGCTCATGGATGAACCATTTGGTCATCTTGATGCCCAGACCCGCTACCTCATGCAAATAGAAATCATGAGGATATGGGAAAAAGAGAAAAAGACCGTGGCTTACATCACCAACAACATTGAAGAGGCTGTTTATCTTGCAACCCGGATCATCGTGTTATCAAAATTGCCGGCTAAGATAAAAGCGGAATATAAGATAGATCTGCCCCGTCCCAGGGACCTTACCGGCCCGGAATTCTTGAAACTGAGGGGGGAAATTACAGAGCAGTGCGAAGTAGTTGAAGATTAGACAAGAGGATAATTATGTCAGAAAGGAAGGCAAAAATAGAGGTTCGTAACCTTTCCAAGCACTTTGAGGATCTGGTTGTCTTGCATCAGATAGATTTCGACATCTATGAGGGAGAATTTCTCTGTGTGGTGGGCCCCACCGGGTGCGGCAAGACTACCTTTTGTAACGTGGTCACCGGGCTTCTCCCTATTACCGAGGGAACGATAACAATGAAAGGGGAGAAAATCGACTTCAAAAAACACAATGTCTCTTTTGTGTTTCAGGAGCCGTCCTGTATCCCCTGGCGCACCATATGGGATGATGTCAAGATCGGGCTGGAAATAAAAAAGGTCCCGAAAAATGAGATCAATGAAAGGGTTTCGGCAATTCTTGAGATTACAGGGTTAACCAAATTCAAAGACTTCTTTCCCAGTCAGATCTCTGCAGGCATGAAACAGAGGGTAGCCATTGCCAGGGCATTTGTGACCGAGCCGGACCTATTGCTAATGGATGAACCCTTTGGACAGTTAGATACCAGCACCCGGTTCTTTATAGAAAATCAGTTGGTCGAGGTCTGGCAAAAGACCAAACGAACCATCATTTTCGTAACCCATAACCTGGAGGAGGCTGTATATCTCTCCGAGAGAATATTAGTTTGTACCCAGAAGCCTACGGGTATAAAGGAAGAAGTCATTGTTGATCTCCCCCACCCCCGGGACATAACCGCCCCCGAGTTTGTCAAGATTAGAAATAGAGTTACCGATCTGGTTAAATGGTGGGAGTAAAGAATTCATGCCCAAAAGGCGTGTTGTTAAATAAAATTTAGCCCAGGAGATAAAAACGCCCCTTGTTTGAGGACATGCAATTATTTTCTTCAATCGTAACCTCCATCTTTATAGATGCTGCGCCTTTTTTGATGCTTGGCGCATTTCTTTCCGCAGCCCTTGAAGTTTATCTTCCACAGGATATCATCGCGAGGTACATACCTAAAAGTCGCCTTTCCGGACTTTTTTTAGGCCTGAGTGCGGGCATGGTATTCCCCACGTGCGAGTGCGGGGTGGTCCCCGTAGCACGTCGATTATTGAAAAAAGGCGTCCCTCCGCACATAGCCATAACTTACATGCTCTCCGCGCCGGTTATCAACCCCGTGGTACTGGTCTCAACTTACGTAGCATTCCAGGGCGACATCCGGATGGTTATTGGGCGGGCGCTGATGGTTGCCGTGCCGGCCTGCTGCGTCGGTCTGGCAGTTGGCACAAGCAAATCATCTTTGTTGCTTCGTGAGTCAGTAAACGACCATAACTTTCATGGGCATGACCATCTTGAGAGCAATCATTCTCATGCCCCGGATTGCGGATTTGATCATGACGCTCACAAGGGATCCAGGTTCACAGGGGTCCTTTTGCACACTGCCTCGGAGTTCGTGGAAATGGGTAAATACCTGATAATGGGGGCTTTTGCGGTTGGTCTATTCAAGATATACTTACCGCAGGAGACATTGCTTTTCTTTGGAAACAATATGTTCTTAGCCGTGGGAGGGATGATGCTTTTTGCCGTACTATTGTCGGTTTGTTCAATGGCCGACTCCTTTTTGGCGGCCTCATTGACGTCTTTTCCGAGCGCGGCCCAGCTTTCCTTTGTATCCATCGGTCCAATGGTAGACCTGAAACTCATCGCAATGTATTTGGCGGTCTTTCAACCGCGTTTGGTCCTGACCCTTATCATTGTACCAACCTTTATCATTTACTTGATCTCGGTCCCATTAGGAATGATATTTGGGTAATATTATGCAAAAGATTGTTGGACATCTGGAAGGGCTTATCCTTCTTGTGCTGGGTTTTTATCTGGGTGCACTGGTCACTGTCGGGGGCTACTGGCGTTACATGAATCCTAAGTTCGAATGGTTGACCGGCGCGGCAGCAATCATGTTCATTATCACCGGAGGTATAGCCGTTCTCAGACCCAATCGAAGGGCAAATCTTTCGGGGATCGTTATTTTCCTTGTTTTTATAGGTGTTGCAGCCATGGGAACCAGCACAGCTCTGCAGTCTCCGCCGCTCCAGCCCGGCATAATGATTGACGAGTCAGATCAAGATAGCTCTCGCTTGACCTTAAACGGCATTGAGTACATTAAGATCAACCTTGCCGAGATTTACCAGCACTGCTTAAACGGAGAAGCCGACAAAATCGCAGGCCGCTATTTGGCAAGGGGCATTGTCAAACGAACTCCGGCGCTTGACAGTTCTGGCCAGTTCGCAATCATAAGAACTGCGGTAATCTGCTGTCTTGCTCACGCTGCACCCGTTGGTTTCAGGGTACATTACAGTGAGGCGGACGAGTTTAACGACGGCCAATGGGTAAAAGTCTATGGGTCCCTGAAAACACTGCCTTCTGATCTGCCCAATCCCGAACTGCATATCAGGGGGCTTTTTTTCACACGCCTGAACAAATCCTATGGCATCGTCCCCACCAAGATTGTCAAGATCCCTGAGCCTGCGGTTCCTTACATATTCGACTTTAAAAGCGCTGAGCCATACGCGTACTGATCTATTCCGAGCGGCTTTATCAAATTCGGCAAATACTTCATACAACGTTCATTTTATGTCAAGTTAGGACAAATATGAGTTTTGCAGACTACTTCCAACCGACAGAAGGAGGGGATGTTGTATTTAGCGTTGAATCCTCAAAAATCAAATTCGGGTGTGGTGCTCTTCGTGAGGTCGGCTACGATGCTCGTTCATTGGGAATGACTCGCGTTGCAATTTTCACTGATCCGAACGTGGCCAAACTTGAGCCCGTATCCATCGCCTTGGACTCTCTCAAGGGCCAGAGCATCGACGTAGCGATCTATGACAAGGTAGAGATAGAGCCTACTGATCGCTCTTTCAAGGCAGGAGCGGCGTTCGCCAAGGACGGGAAATTCGATGGATTTATCTCTGTTGGCGGCGGCTCAGTCATGGACACTTGTAAAGCCGCAAATCTCTATTCTACGTATCCTGCAGAATTCCTGGATTACGTTAATGCCCCTATAGGTAAGGCCATACCTATTCCTGGGCCACTAAAACCACACATAGCCTGCCCGACCACTTTTGGAACGGCCAGCGAGTGCACGGGTATCACTATTTTCGATTTTCTTGAAATGAAGGCCAAGACAGGAATTGTTAGTCAACGCATACGCGCAAGCCTGGGGATCCTTGATCCCGACTGCCTCAAAACACTCCCTCCTCTGGTACGCGCTGCCAACGGTTTTGATGTCTTCAGCCATGCATGTGAATCCTTTACCGCACGTCCATTCACCAAGAGGCCAGCGCCAACTGATCCCACTAAACGGCCACTCAGTCAGGGGGCAAACCCATACAGTGACATTGCCTGCCTCCAGGCAATCAAGCTGATGGGACAGAACCTGGTGCAGGCGGTTAACGCCCCGGAGGATCATAATTTAGAGGCCCTTATGTTCGCCGGTATGTTGGCCGGCATCGGATTCGGTAACTCGGGCTGTCATCTGCCCCATGGCATGTCCTACGCGGTGGCTGGGCTTGTGAAGGATTACCAGCCAGATGGATGGCCACAGGATCACCCCATAGTGCCCCACGGAATATCGGTGATTGTAAACTCGCCTTCTGTGTTCAGGCTCACCGGCCCTGCTTGCCCTCATCGCCACATACAGGCCGCAGAGGCAATCGGTATCGATGTTACGGGCATTGACGAGAAAGATGCCGGGGATCTTTTGGCAAACAAGATCATAGAAATGATGAAGTCTACCGGCATCCCAAACGGTCTGAAAGGAGTCGGCTACACCGAAGATGATATCGAAAACCTCACAGACGGCGCCTTTCCACAGAAACGACTGATTGACAATGCACCAATGCCGATTAGTCGCGAGCAACTGAAGGCCATGTTTCAAAATGCGTTGTCATATTGGTAATCCGGGACTCAGGAATGATTGGATATGCCCGAGCTCTCATCTTCACTTTTTTGGCTGATCATGCGAATTGACTGATGAAAAAAGCGAGCGATTTGGATGCGGACTATCAGATATTTCGTTGATAAGAGAGCCAGGGAACACCCGGAAAAGATCTATACAATAGCCCCCGATCCCGGATTTAGTCTCTCCTACCTGCAGTTGAAGGAAGACTCGATTCGCCTTGGGAAGTATCTGATGAAGCTGGGACTAAAAAAAGGGGACAAGGTCTCCTTTATGATGGGAAACGGGTACCAGACCACCAAGATCTTTCTGGGAACCATGTATGCGGGGTTTGTGATTACCCCCCTCAACCTGATGTCTCAGCCTTCCCAGCTTGAATACTTTTTGAATCATTCTGATACCAAGTTGGTCTTTTTCTCTCAGGAGCACAAGGAGAGGCTTACGGCGGCCGTCAATAAAGTGGATCGAGACATAAAGCTGATTGAGATCGACATTGACTCAAAGTCCATATTTCCTGAAGATCATGATCTTTCAGACATTCCCCTTCCTGATGTTACGCAAGAGGATGACGCACTGCTGTTGTATACCTCCGGCACCACAGGCCAGCCCAAGGGTGTCATGCTCTCACATAAAAATGTAGTTGCAGGCGGCCAGTACACTGCCATGGCCCATGAACTCACTCCTGAGGATCGAGCTCTCTGTTCCCTACCCCTTTACCACATCAATGGAGAGGTGGTAACAGCCGTAACACCCCTGGTAAGTGGCGGGAGCGTGGTAATGCCCCACAAGTTCAGAACCAGCTACTTCTGGGAACTCATTTCAGAATATGGTTGCACATGGTTCAGCGTTGTGCCAACCATAATCTCCTACCTGATAAGCGGGACGGACATTGAGGGAAAAAATCTAAAACTGGATCAACTCCGTTTTGGCCGTTCTGCCTCTTCCGCCCTGCCGCCATCGCTCCACATGGAGTTTGAGGAAAAATTCAAGGTTTCTATTGTTGAAACAATGGGGCTCACTGAGACGGCGGCACCGGTCTTTTCAAATCCTATGGACCCATCAAAAAGGAAGTATGGTTCGCCCGGTCTTGCAGTGGGCAATAGGGCCAAAATCATCGATGGGGCAGGCAAAGAACTCCTCCGGGGCACACAGGGGGAAATCGTGATCCGTGGCGATAATGTGATGAAAGAGTACTACAAAGCCCCTGATAAAACCGCAGAGGCCATAGAGCCGGACGGGTGGCTCCACACTGGTGACATAGGATATCTGGATCAAGACGGATTCGTTTTTGTGACAGGCCGGGTCAAGGAACTCATTATAAAAGGGGGAGAAAATATTGCTCCAAGGGAGATTGATGAGGTCCTTTATAAACATCCGGCGATCCTTGATGCAGCGGCAGTGGGAATTCCTGATGATGTGTATGGAGAGGAGATCATGGCCTGCGTAACCCTTAAACCAGGGCACAAGGCTAGTGAACAGGAACTCCAAAACCATTGCCTTGAAGAGTTGGGCAAATTCAAGACCCCTAAAGTTATCAGATTCATGGATGAGCTCCCAAAGGGCCCTTCAGGAAAAATCCAGCGCCTAAAACTTCCTGATATTGTAAAGGAACTTGAAGCGAGTTTATAGCGCCAGATAATTGGGTTTGAGAAATGTTAATTTATTCATGCGAATCTCTGCGTAGCCCATTTTTTGGCAATTAGGCCTAATAAATCCATTTCCGTTTCACGTTTCTTGTGCTTACGCTAAATAATACAATACTAAACCCAATGAGGATCAAAAAACTCATCAAGAGACCAATATGGCCTTTGCCGCTTATCACTGCATTCAGGATGTCGGCGCCATAAGTGAGGGGCATGCTATAGGAAATGGGTCTTAAGAAAACCGGCAATACCTGTACAGGGATGAAAAGGCCGCAGAGGAAGATCATGGGAAACCGAAAGAAATTGGAAAACGTCTGGGCCTCAAAGACCTCACTTACTGACACGGCAATAAAAAGCCCCAGAAAGGTGGAAGTTACAGCAATAAGAAAGACACCTCCCAATACAATAAGCCAATTAATGCCGGACAGGTCAGTCATGAACAGGGCAAAAATTACGGGGACAAACCCATTGAATATGCCGAAAACAATGGCTCCCGTGGTCTTGGCCAGCATCAGAAGACTGAGGTCAATGGGTGCGATCAGGAGTCTTTCAAAAGACCGGCTCTTTCTTTCGAAAGTTATGGTCACAGCAAGCATGGAGGTAGTGCCAAAAAGCACGGACAGACACATGACCCCTGGCAGGAGACCACGGATATCCAATGATGTCCCTGATTTCAGGAAAACCATAAGTGTCCAGGCAACAGGGAAAATTATTCCCCAGCTAATGTTCGGGGGTTTCAGGTAATAGTTTCTCATATCCTTTTTCAGGATATTCCAGAAAGCAATCCAGGCCTTCATCCTTTCCCTTTCTCCTTATCCTGCTTCATTTTTACGATTTCAATACCGGTAACTTTGACAAAAACATCTTCTAAAGACGGGCGGATGATCTTTGCTTCGTAAACAGGCACGTCATTCTGGTCGAAGAACCTCATCAATGGCGTCAGATTAATTGGGACAAGGGAGTAAATTCTGATGATATTGTCACCAGCCATTTCCGCGTTAAGCTCCGTGAACTCTTTGGAAATGACCTTGTCCAGTCCTGGGCCCCCGTTATCCAGCTTAAACTGGACAATGGTTTCCTGCTGGGCTTCTTTCATCAACTCATTCATGGTTCCTATTCGTACGATCCTTCCGGCAACGAGAAAGGCTATTCGATGGCAAAGCCGTTCTGCTTCTTCAATGTAGTGTGTAGTGAGCAGAATAGTGGTTCCTCTTTTATTCAAATCCAGGATCAACTGCCGGATCTGTCTTGCGCTGGCCACGTCAATGCCGGTGGTTGGTTCGTCTAAAAAAAGGATTTTAGGTTCATGTATAATCCCAGCAGCCATGGTTAGCTTTCTTTTCATGCCTTTGGAATATGACTTAAAAGGCTTTCTTCCCGTGTTCGCGAGGTCAAATTGCTCAAGAAGCTCTTTCGCCCTTTTTTCTCTTCGCTGCTTTGGCATACCATAGAGCGCCGCACAGAAACTCAAGTTATGAAATCCGTCCAGTTCCTCATACAGATTGCTCTCATCCGGGACAATGCCAATAAGGTGTTGAGCTTTTTTGACACCTCTACTGTAATCGAACCCTGCCATTGTGACTGAACCCGATGTAATGTTTGCAAGCCCGGTCAACATGTTGATAGTGGTGGTCTTTCCTGCCCCATTGGGCCCAAGAAGCCCAAAGACCTCTCCCTCACCAATGGTAAAATCAACACCATCAACTGCTGTAAAATCCCCATATTTCTTTGTCAGATTTTTGCACTCCAGGATGTTCATCGCGTTACTTCTTTTCGGTTTCACAAGGATGTTCTTTGGTATCCCCATGACACTCCTTGATCTGATCCGGAGAGCAGTCTTCAGGTTTTCCTTTCAACTTTTCCGGATGCTCACAGCAGTCTTTACACATATTCATTCCCCTCCTTTCTCCAATATTTGTTTCGGTTGCAAACGCTCTATGGCAGATGCCCTCAGAGCGAAGGACCTGATCAGCCCCCTTTGAGAGTTCATCGGCGATCTGCCGCAGCACAGCCCTCTCTACAGAATAATGGGTCCAGTACCCGCGTTTTTCTCCCTTAACCAGCTCTTTAAGAGTTTACTTAATTAAATCATATTTCCTTGTATCACTTTAGTCAATATTTAGACTTGCCACATATGGGAAAAGACCGTATAAGCCAAACCTGCAGGCAAGATATATACCTATAAAATACACGGAGAAAGTAATGGCGGAATTTGACACAATTGACAAGGATTTTCTCAGGAAGAGAGCAGCCCTAAAGTGGGGACCCTGGGGAGAAGACGTTATCTCACTTTCAGTCGCAGATATAGATTTCCCGCCACCTAAGGAAATCAAGGATGGCATTATCAAGGCTGTGGAGGAGGACAGAACTCCTTATGGAGATTATGGCGGCGATCCGGATGTTCTGGATGTGGTTTGTGAAAAACTTAACAGGGTCAACCGGATCTCGGCAACACCCGACGATGTACACATGATACCGGGAACCATGTTCTCTATCTTCTTGTGCTGTTACTATGCTTTGAAACCGGGTGATGAGGCGGTAATTTGCCCGGCACCTGCTTATCCACCATTTATGGAGAACATTGAAATTGCCCAGGGTGTGTCCGTCTATAATCCTCTGGATTTCCAGAATGATTTGAAACTGGATTTGGATGACCTTAAACGCCGGATTACACCAAAAACACGTCTACTGATGATATCAAACCCTCATAATCCCACTGGAAGGGTCTTCACCCGGGAAGAATTAGAGGGGATAGGCCAGATCGCTGAGGAAAATAACCTTTTAATCTTTTCTGATGAGCTTTACGAGGACATGATATTTGAAGGGAAACACGTTAGTCTTGCATCTCTTAGTTCTGATCTGTTTGAAAGGACTATCAGCGCTTTTGGTTTTAGCAAGGCATTTGGTATACCCGGATTTCGCATTGCCTATATTGTCTGTCGCGGAAAACACATGCAAGAGCTGAAAAAACGGCTCCACTGTATTATCGTTCATGCTGACACCCTTGCCCAGGCGGCTGCAAAGGCAGCCCTCACCAACGGACATTCCTGGCTTGGCAGGCTAATGGCTCATCTAAAGCAAATGCGGGATTACGGAGTCGAACGACTCTCAACGATTCCAGGGGTCGAGTGCCCCGTGCCCCAGGCAACGCCTTTTCTTTTTCCAAACATAGCATCCTTTGGTATGACAAGCCAGGAGATGGCTGAGTATCTCAAAGAAAACGCCAAAGTAATCGTTCATAATGGGGCCGCCTATGGTCCCCCCGGGGAGGGCTATATTAGAATTAACGTGTGCACAGCTTATCCCGTTCTCAAGGAAGCCTTTGACCGCATAGAAAAAGCCCTTATGAAGATATAGTAAACCCAAATTCCCCTACGGCCAATTTTTCTTGACATGAGGAATTTTTTCTGGTCTCATTGATTGTAGATTTTTTCTTCTATCCATTAACCTCTATCAGGAGGTTGCCCTATGAAAAAACCCCTCAAAATGTGCATATCTAACTCCTAATAGGACGTTTCAATTCTGTTAGGAGTTCAATCGGCTTTTCTAAGCAAAGTTTTATCAAAGGAATTAACTTTACCTCTTTAGTTACATCATCCAACGGTAAGCATCCTGTTGTCAACAATGCTCTACTAAAGTTTCAATCGGCAAAAAGATGCACAGCGAACTTTCTAATTTAAAAGCGGGTGAGGTGAAGCTTCTTTTTAGGATTTTTGAGAAGCTTTCAAGAAGCCAAGATCAAGATACTTTGCGAGAAGAAATATCTGCAGACTTATTGCGCCTCCTCAAAGCGGATTTTCTTGCATCATTTATATGGAACCAAGATCGAAAGTTTTTCGAGCATGTGGTGTTTGTTAATATGAGCCCTGATAATCTTGCCCGGTACGACAGTTATTACCAATTTCACGATCCTATAACAACATCATTACAAAAACGACGGCGGGCTACCCTTGTTTGTGAAGTTATGCCTCAGAAGGAATTGGAAAATACAGAGTTCTTCAATGATTTCTTAATGAGAGATGGCCTTCACCATGGTATAAACGTTTATGCATATGACGGTGATTTAAATATTGGGGATTTACGTATCTGGAGAGCCAGGCATAGGCCTGATTTTGGGAAACGGGAGGCCGCTCTTTTGGATGTTATTCTCCCCCATTTTCGCAATGCTTTGAGGAATGTCCGGGCTATTGTCGCGGCCCACGGAGTAGCAAACTTTTGGCACGAAATGCTTGAAAATACCCATATTGCCTTATTTCTCTTTGATGAGGCGGGCAATCTTGTCTTCCAAAACAATGAGGCCCGGATGATAGAGAAAAAACTACCTGATGCAGAGTATACCTCTTTCTATGATCACATCTGTTCCCTCACAAAAAAGAGCCTTTTCCGGACCGAATGGGGCCCCTATTTTTTGTCTGTTCTTCCCACATTTTCTCCCAAGGATGCAAGGCCTCTGACAGCCATCATGGCATATCAATCAGCCCTCGGAAAGATTGATAAAAATTTTCTCATTAGTAGACATCTATTAAGCCCCCGTGAGACAGAGATCTGCCTGCTTGTGTGCAAAGGTCTGACTGATCGGGAAATCGCCTCAGTCTTGTGTATCGCTTTTTCTACCGTTAGAACCCACCTAAAACATATCTTTATGAAACTGGAAGTGACAAACCGCTCCGAACTCATTTCAGGCTTACTTGAGGGAATTGTCGATTTCTCTTTTTAATCAATATTCCCCTCCAGCCATATCCCCAAAAATGGGGATATCCAATTCTATTTATTAATGATCTAATTTTTTTCATAGGTCATAGAAGGGGGTGATGGCTATGAAAAGGTAGGGGTTTTTCTGTTTTGGAAGAAGAATCATTTTGATCAGGGGCAAGAAAACTACAGGAAAGGGGGAAGAATATGGACGACAAGGAAAAAGAAATAGATCGTAGAACTTTCATGAAGACCACCTTGGCAGCAGGCGCAGGGGTGGCTTTGACAGGATCGATGAGCCATTTAGCATGGGGGAACTCTCCAACAGAGGGAGATCTGGCAGACCTGTCCTTGTTTCAATTATCTAAAATGATTAGGAAGGGAGAGGTCACTTCAAAAAAACTTGTTGAACTGTACCTTGAACGAATCCAAAAATTTGGGGGACCCAACGGCATCAACGCATATATTACCATGGCAGGAGATGCTGCCCTGAGACAGGCCGAAACACTTGATGAGCTCGCCAAACAAAAAAAGTTCAAAGGTCCCTTGCACGGTTTACCCATTGCGATTAAGGACAATCTTGATACCAGGGATATCAAGACAACAGGTGGTTCAAAGATCCTTGCGTCCTGGTTTCCTTCGGATGATGCCCATGTGGTCAAGAAATTAAAAGATGCGGGGGCAATTATTCTGGGTAAAACAAACATGCATGAATTTGCCTTCGGTATCACAACCAATAATCCACATTATGGGCCTGCCAGAAATCCCTATGATCTTTCAAGGATACCCGGGGGATCGAGCGGAGGGTCAGGCGCAGCCACTGCAGCAGCCTTGTGTGCCGGAGCAATAGGAACCGATACTGGCGGCTCTGTCAGAATTCCAGCGGCCCTCTGTGGAGTGGTGGGTCTTAAACCTACCTTAGGCAGGGTGGGAAGGGGAGGTATGATGTACCTCTCCTTTACACGTGACGTCATCGGTTCTATAACCCGCACAGTGAGTGATTCAGCCCTGATTTTGGAGGCCATTTCCGGCCCTGATGAGAGAGACCCTGAAAGCTCCTCAATTACTGTGCCTAATTACATCTCATATTTAAAAGGCGGGTTAAAAGGGAAAAAGTTTGGTGTACCAAAAAAATATTTCTTTGAGGGCATTCACCCTGAAACACAGAACGTAATGGATGAAGCAATCAAAGAAATAAAAGCCATGGGAGGATCTATTAAAGAGGTTGAAGTAAAGCACATGGATATAGCCACCCCAACCGGATTTAATATTGTTTTGGCCGAATGTATCTATCTTATGGAGGACTATCTTAAGGCATTCGATCCCGAGGCCACAATCGAAAAATATGCGGAACAGTTAGGGCCGGATGTAAAAGGACCACTGGCCGGCTCCAAATCGCAACCTGTACCCGGTTATGTGTACGCAAAATCCGTACGTGAAGACCGTAACAAGATGATTTCAGGTTTTGAGGACGCTATGTTTGGGTTAGATGCTTTGATCCTTCCCACAACACCGCTTCCAGCAGCCAAAATCGGCGAAGATGTGGAGACGGAACTTTTAGGGGAAAAGGTGAATACTTTTCTGACATTCATTAAGAACTGTGATCCGGTCAGCGTTGTCGGTTATCCGGCTATTACCGTACCGGCCGGGTACAGCAGCACTGGACTCCCAATAGGACTGCAAATCGTAAGCAGGCCGTGGACGGAAGACAAACTATTAAGTATGGCCTTTGCATTTGAACAGGCGACAAAGGTCCGAAAAGCACCAAAACTATGAAAGAAAGGCCTGGGTTTATAACCCAGGCCTTTTCTAAATTTCGTTATGCCTGCGGACTAATCAGAAGCCCAAATACTCATGATAGAAGTATCCTGGAATGAATTCAAGAAGCCTATCGGTTTATTGTTCGGCATGAATGTTGTGTCCGGAGATTGAATGAGGCAGGAGTGGCCTATACACTATGTTGTGGTGGGCTAAACATCCGGGTTTTTCTGTGACTTTTCATTTAATTTACATGTATGTAAAATGTATCACAACATTTTAAAAACATTGATAATTTCAGATCATGGCGAGATATCCCAGGTCCGCGGATATGGAGCTAAGCCACAAGAGGACGTTTTCAAGAAAGAAACCTTTTTGTAGAAAAACTGCAATCTCTTCATAGTTTAGGTTTATTTGGGAATACTTGAATCAATGAATTTTTCACATTACATCTATAAGCAAGAGCCCGCCTCCCCTTAGAAAAATATCGACTAGAG
>JAKLQB010000920.1 GCA_022013615.1 Desulfobacterales bacterium
AGTGGATAAGCGGGGGCCAAAAGAAAGCCACCCAAAAATCAAAGAAAATATCCACAAGTGTTACTGACTCAAAAATTATCAAGAAAAGCAGAAAAAGTATCAGGAGTACCACATTGAAAAAGAAGTCAGAGATCAAGGATGACAACCAGCGTCCTGTTATCTACAAGCTGAGAAAGAAAGGGGAAATTAAAAGTCAGCACAAGGGGACCCATAAGAAAACGTGACCTATCAATCTCGAAATCTGTAAGACTTGGAAAAACAGGGCTTCTGGCTTCAGGCCACTTGTTGCAAGGCGGCTTCCACATTCAACTGTAATCAATATGGTCGAGACGCCTGTGGAAAGCGCTGAGAATTGCACTGAATGCGGTGAGTGTATAGAAAAATGTCCGTATAACCTGCCTATCCCTGATTTGCTTAAAGAAAACGTGGCTTTGTTTAAGGATTATGTAAAACAATTCTAAGGCATAGGAAATATGGCCATTGCAAATTTACTCCTGGTCGACGATGAGAAGCCTTTTGTGGAAGCCATAGTCAGGCGTTTGACTAAAAGAGACGTCAATGTAATAGTTGCTTTTAGCGGGCAAGAAGCACTTGGAAGACTTGAAGAGGGCAACAATATTGAAGTTGTTGTGCTCGACGTCAAGATGCCGGAAAAAGACGGTATTGAAACCTTGAGGCTGATCAAGAATAAATATCCCCTGGTTGAGGTCATTATGCTAACGGGTCATGCCACAATCGAATCGGGAATAGATGGAATGAAACTGGGGGCCTTTGATTACCTAATGAAGCCCTGCGATATAGAACAATTAATCCACAAGGTGAAAAAGGCAGCGGAAAGAAAGAGACGTCATGAGGACAAAATCATTGAAGCTTTCAGCAAACCATACCGTCCAAAATATGACATGGATATGGTTATTTCACAGGTGAAGGAAGAAGTCGCTAAAAAACTGGCAGAATAACTACTGGATCGCTTAGTCCCTCTTCCGATACCGGAGTGGGAATATCTCCTGACGATATGGAAAGGATATTTGAGCCCTTCTATACGAAAAAGGTGATGGGAAGAAGCGGAACAGGCCTTGGCATGGCAGTGGTATGGGGGACAATAAAAGACCATAAAGGATATATTGACGTTCAAAGCACAGAAGGAAAGGGGACTACGTTCACACTTTACTTTCCTGTGACCAGAAAAGAAGCAGTCGGGGATAAACCTAAGAAGAACTTTTGCAACTCTTTTAACCACCCCTAATTAATTCTTTCAAAGACCTCACGGTAGGTATTAAGGGCCTTTTCTCCAAAGCACACAAAAACCACCTTATCGGGATTTTCATTTGTTTCCAGGAATTTCTTGGTCTCAGTTAAGGCGATCTCTGTAGCACGTTCTAATGGGAATCTGTAAACTCCAGTGCTTATGGACGGAAAGGCAATGGTCTTTACCCCGTGTTCCACTGCCGCCCTGAGGCTGTTTTTGTAACAATTGGCCAACAGGTTCTCCTCGTTCTTATGACCTCCGGCCCACACGGGCCCTACGGTATGTATCACCCACCTGGCTGGCAGGCGATAGCCCTTACTTACCCTGGCCTCACCCGTAGGGCACCCCCCAATCTTCCTGGTCTCCTCCAGAAGCTCAGGCCCTGCTGCCCTGTGGATTGCACCGTCTACGCCCCCACCTCCCAGGAGCGAAGTGTTGGCCGCATTTACAATGGCATCCACCTCCTGCTTGGTGATGTCTCCCTCAATGATCTTTACCCTATCTTTCATTAGACAACCCCTTTTTTTATGTTCAAGGCTGACAGCGGCGAAGTACTGCTGCTTCAAGAACCAACATACATAAATTATTATACCAAGAAATTACCATAAGCAAAGCCATCTTTTGTTCCATTCAAACTTAAAGTGGTGACATTAAAAGCAGGCGATTTTGCAAAGTTCATTTTCTTGTTGAACTTTGACAAAATTATGTATATAAATAATTATGTATAGATAAATGCGCAATAGGGCATAAGCTCCATTTTTAGTGCCATTTATTCTCTAACCAGGCAAGGGACTTTTTTCAGTTTCAGCTATTTCAAGAGATATTCTTGGTTAGAAAAACGTCAAACAGTGCCTCAATATCTGGGCCCTAAAACTCTACTTCAGAAAGGAGAGATAGAAGGCTGTGGACTTTTTTTTATTTGTTGAAGGCCCCCTCTTATGGATCGCATTTTTAACTTTTTTTATTGGCAGCATTTTGAGGGCGGCCCTGTTCTTGTCCGTATCACGAAAAAGAGATAAAATCATTTATCAATATTTTAGCTGGAAGTATGTCTTGACTACTTTTGGGCGCTGGTTATTGCCTTTGAACAAAGATGTGGCCAAGAACCCCGTATTCACGATTCTGGGGTATATGTTTCATATTTGCCTCATTGTTGTTCCCATATGGTTTTCGGGCCATATCAGCCTCTGGGAGGAATCCCGTTTTGAGTGGTCCTGGACATCCATTCCAGACGGACTGGCAGATTGGATGACCCTTATATTTCTGGCCATAGCGCTATTCTTTTTGCTGAGGCGGATTATCTCCGCAGATATTCGTCTTCTCTCCACCTTTTCAGATTATTTATTAATTGTTGTCGTTGCTCTGCCTTTTATAACCGGGTATTTCCTCACACACGGAACAGTGGACAATATCGGCTTTTTGGGGGAAAATATTCAGTTAATACATATGTTATCAGGTGAGTTAATGCTCATCCTGATTCCGTTTACTAAACTTTCCCATTTTGTTCTTTTTTTCTTTTCCAGAGGAGCGACTGCTATTGAATTTGGCCGCAGAGGCTATTCAATGTGATAAAAGGCAGAGTACCTTACTTCCAAGGAGCTTGAAAATGAGTGAAGCAGCAGATGCTAAAAAGATTGAACAAGTAAATTCCAAAGAGATTAAAGAAATAGACGCCAAAGAGATTATGAACTTCTTAAAATCCAGAATGAGCGCCAGGTTTAAAATGTGGCTCAATATCTGCGCCAGTTGTGGGTTGTGTTCTGATACCTGTCATTTTTATCTATCCAGCGGGAAGGATCCCCAGATGATCCCTGCTCACAAAGTCAGATTCTTGAAAGAGATTCTTAAGAAAAAGGGGAAGGTTGACAGAGGCTTTCTTCAGAAGGTCTATGATACGGTCTATCACGAATGCAACATGTGCCGTCGTTGCACCATGTACTGTCCTTTTGGCATTGACATCGCCCTGATGATATCACTTTTGAGGTCACTGCTCCTTTCCCAAGGGATAGCCCCGGAAGGGCTGCTTGCGGCGGTCAAAAATTACAATGAGTTCGGTAATCAGATGGCTATCACCAAGGAAGATTGGGTGGATACCGTCGAGTGGTGCGAGGAGGAAACTTCTGATGAGTTAGTTGGTTTAAAGATCCCAATAGATAAGAAAGGAGCCAAGATTTTATACACTGTAAATGCCCGGGAACCTAAATTTTATCCCCAGGATATTATGGAAGTGGCAAAAATTTTCCATGTGGCTGGCGAAGACTACACTTTATGCAGCGAGGACGGCTGGGATGACACGAATTTGGCTATGTTTTGCGGCGATGCCAAGACGGCCAGGCTGATTGTTGAAAATACCTTCAAGCGAGCGGAGGAATTGGAGGTGCAACAGGTCGCTGTCACGGAATGAGGTCACGCCTATAGAGCGCTTCGGTTCGAAGCGCCCACCTGGTTGGGATACACCCCCAAGCAAGAGGTGGTTCACTCTGTGGAGCTGTTTCACGATTACATTCAGGATGGCCGGATTAAGCTAAAGGACAAAATAAAGGAGCCCACAACCGTGCAGGATCCTTGCAACGTTGTTCGCAACGGCGGCCTGGCTGAGAAAAACCGGCGTTTGGCGGAGTTTCTCTCCGAGGATTTCCGGCCCATGAAATACCAAGGTAATTACAACTACTGTTGCGGCGGAGGCGGTGGTGCCCTGCCAATGGGCGGTGAGATGAGAAAACATCGCCTTGCATCCGGAAAAATCAAGGCAGAGCAGATCCGTGAGACCGGGGCCAAAATTATCTTCGTTCCCTGCCATAATTGTATAGACCAGATAAGGGATCTGTCCAAGGAATATGATTTAGGTATAAAAGCGATTCACTTTAAAGAGGCCATCACCGAGCATATGGAGATCCCCGAAGAAATGATACCCAAAGAGGATGAAGATTGAGGTGAGTTGGGGCCAATTGGCCCTTGTCTTAAATCAGATGGACAAGAAGACAGATCAAAAACAAGAGGGGCTGAATAATAAAAGGGATGAATATCAGGCTCTCTTTGAACTGGCTCCCTGCTACATCACAGTACAGGATAAAAACCTCAGGCTTATTCGGTATAACCGCGAATTTGCCGATAAATTTTCTCCCGAAACTGGGGATTACTGCTATCAGGCATATAAAGGTCGGTCTGAGAGATGCAAGGTATGCCCTGTTTTAATGACCTTTGAAGATGGGAAGCCTCACTCCAGCGAAGAGACTGGATTGAGCAAAGACGGCACTAATACCCACTGGGTAGTAAGGAGCGCACCCATAAAGAATGACGAAGGCGAAGTAGTAGCTGCCATGGAGATGAGCCTGGACGTGACCCAGGTGAGGTTCTTGGAAGAGGAGGTTGAAAAGTCAGAAAAAAAATACCAGACCATATTCAATACCATACCCAGCCCGGTATTTGTCCTGGATGGAAAGACCTTCAATATATTGGACTGTAATGAGAGCGCGACAGCCATATATGGATTCAACAAAGAAGAGATGCTTATGACCTCTTTTCTCAACTTTTTTGAGGAAAATCATCGGGAAGAATATGCGTCGGAATTAAAGTCACCAAATATTTTTGATAAAGTAAAGCATCTCCGAAGAGACGGTGAAACGATCTATGTTAACATCAGAATTTCTTCTGCTGAATATGCTGGTCAAGAGGTTCTCCTGATTATAACAAGCGATATTACCGAACGCCTCATGGCTGAACAGCAACTCATACAGGCCAGCAAGATGGCGACCCTGGGAGAGATGGCCACCGGCGTGGCACACGAGTTAAATCAGCCACTGTCGGTGATTAAGACGGCAAGTAGTTTTCTCATAAAAAAGGTTCGGAAGAATGAGGCCATCCAGGATGAGATACTGAAAACACTGGCCGAAGAGATAGACAGCCATGTTGATCGTGCTGCAAGAATCATCGATCATATGAGGGAATTTGGCCGCAAATCTGATGTCGAGAGGGAGAAAGTCCGGGTAAATGAGACATTGGAGAAGGCCCTTGAAATCTTCAATCAGCAATTGAAGCTTAGAGAAATAAAGGTGGTTAGGGAATTTGAAAAAAATCTCCCACCCATTCTTGCTGATGCGAATCGGTTGGAACAGGTCTTTATTAATCTGCTTATCAACGCGAGAGATGCCCTTGAAGAAAAGTCTGACAAGGCAGATAACAAGGGTCAGTCTAAAAAGATATTTCTGAAAACCGGTTTTAAAAACGGACTTGTCACCATCGAAGTGAAGGATACAGGGGTGGGTATTCCAAAATCGATCCTTGATAAGATTTTCGATCCTTTTTTCACAACCAAGAAAGTGGGAAAGGGCACTGGACTGGGGCTTTCCATCAGCTATGGCATTGTAAAGGATTATGGAGGCCACATTCATGCAGAAAGCCAGGAAGGTGTGGGTTCTAATTTTGTTGTTCACTTCCCCGTTCCCAGTGAGGCCAAATGACACAAAAAATTCTCCTGGTTGATGATGAGGAAGGTATCCGAAAGGTTCTGGACATATCTTTGTCAGATAGCGGTTTCAAGGTGTTTACCGCTGAAACCGGTAAGGAGGCCCTGGATATTTTTCGGAAAATGCGGCCACCTATCGTGTTGACTGATATCAAAATGCCAGGGATGGATGGTATAGAGCTACTTCAGAAGATCAAACAAGAGAGTCCGGACACAGAAGTGATCATGATCACAGGGCACGGCGATATGGAACTGGCCATCCGGAGTTTGAAATTTGACGCCACCGATTTTATCACAAAACCAATAAACGATGACGCCCTGGAAATCGCACTGAAAAGGGCCAACGAAAAGATTACCTTAAAGACCAAACTCAGGGAACACACAGAGAACCTTGAACAGCTTGTTCGGGAAAAGACCAAAAAACTGGTAGAAGCGGAACGATTTGCCGCTGTGGGTCAAACTGTAGCCGGTCTGGCCCATGCCATCAAGAATATAACGGGTGGTCTAACGGGGGGGACATTTGTCCTGGACAAAGGCTTTCAGCTGAGCAATGAAAAATATCTTCGTCAGGGCTGGGATATGCTCAAAGGAAATGTAGGGAGATTAAAGAGCATGGCCCTGGATCTGCTCAATTATGCCAAAGAGAGAGAGCCTGACTACCAGTTGTGTGACCCCAACAGACCGGCACAAGAGGTCATTGACCTAATGATTCCCAGAGTCCGCGAAAATGACGTTTCCTTGGAGATCGAATCGGATGAGAGTCTCCCCAAGGTATGGCTTGATCCGGAAGGGATCCACAGGTGTCTCTTAAATCTGGTAACCAATGCCATTGACGCGTGTATCAACGTCGATTGTACCCAAAGACAAGGTAAGGTTGTTTTGCGGACACTGAAAACCGGGGGCTGGGCAGTAGAGTTTCAGGTGGTGGACAATGGCTGCGGTATGGATGAAGA
>JAKLQB010000921.1 GCA_022013615.1 Desulfobacterales bacterium
TTAGGAATCTCTTTCAAAGACTCCGAATCTGTCTCCTAATCTAGTTAAACATTTAAATAAGAGTTTTGGAAACACACCAACACCTGAAGAAATCTTCTTTTATATTTATGCTATCCTGTATGCAAACATCTACCGCACAAAATATGCCGAGTTCCTCAGGTCCGACTTCCCAAGGGTTCCGTTCACGAAAAATCCTGAACTATTTTTAAATATGGCCACCCATGGGAAAAGACTCGCCCAATTGCACCTGCTTCAATCATCAGAACTCAATACGCCAATTGCAAAATTCCAGGGAAAAGGTGAAGGCGCTGTTGAAAAGCTGAAGTGTGATAGAAGTGAAAAACGTGTCTATTTCAACCAGAGCCAGTATTTTGAAGGAATCTCAAATGACGTGTGGGAGTATCAAATTGGTGGATATCAGGTTTGTCATAAATGGCTGAAGGACCGAAAAGGAAGAACTTTGTCAACGGACGATATCAAGCACTATTGCAGGATTGCCACAGCCATCCAAAAGACTATTGAGATCCAAAAGAATATTGATAGGGTTTATCCCGAGGTGGAGAAGCATACAATAGTGTTTGATGAGAAAGGGTGGGGTTAGTTATGAAGTTTGAGTTTGCAACAGCCTCACGAATTATTTTTGGGCAGGGAACTGTGAAAGAAGTTGCGCCAATGGCTTCAAAGATGGGAAACTGTGCCCTGCTTGTCACTGGCCGGAATGTTGAACGTGCCGGGCCACTATCGGGATCATTAAAAAATACTGGAATGAAAATTGTTACTTTCAGCGTTTCCGATGAACCGACTATAGAGTTAACCATTGAGGGTGTTGAGCTTGCTCGTCAAAATGCCAGCGATATTGTGATTGGTATGGGTGGGGGCAGCGTTATCGATACTGCAAAGGCCATTGCCGCCCTTTTGACCAACAGTGGTGATATCATAGATTATCTGGAGGTAATTGGACGAGGAAAACCGTTGTCTCGCCCATCCGCCCCCTGTATCGCAATACCGACTACAGCCGGAACCGGTGCTGAGGTCACGAAAAATGCAGTTCTAACTTCACAGGAACACAAGGTGAAGGTAAGTCTGCGTAGCCCTACCATGCTGCCGGATCTGGCCATTGTCGATCCTGAACTCACATATTCAATGCCTCCATCCTTAACTGCCAGCACCGGACTGGATGCCTTGACCCAGGTTCTGGAACCTTTTGTTTCGTTGAAATCCAACCCTCTTACTGATACTATATGCATAGAAGGTCTGAAGCGAGCTGCCCGCTCATTGCACCGGGCTTTTAAGGATGGAAGCGATACTAAAGCCCGTGAAGACATGGCCATCGTAAGTCTTTTTGGAGGCTTAACTCTTGCAAACTCGAAACTGGGAGCTGTTCACGGGATAGCAGGGCCAATGGGAGGCATGTTCCCTGTTCCCCATGGAGTTATCTGTGCCCGACTACTGCCTTTTGTAGTAGAAGTAAATATCAGAGCTTTGCAGCGGCATAATTCTCAAAAATATTTGTTACGTTATGATCAAGTTGCACAGGTGTTGACCGGGAAGTCAAATGCTAAGGCAGAAGAGGGAATTGCCAGGATACATGATCTATGTGGCGCTTTGGATATCCCGGGGCTTTCCGATTTTGGGATAACGGAAGATCACTTTCCAGGCCTAATTTCCAGATCTAAAGAAGCAAGCAGTATGAAAGGGAATCCTGTTAATTTAACAGATGAAGAATTAACAGAGATTTTACAAAAAGCTGTCTCATAGATAATTTAACGTCTCGGAATTCCTATCCCACCGCAGCGGGAAGAATAAAGATGTCTTAGTTCAGGCCGATTGATCAACAGGGAGGAAAGTCAAGATTGTGAAAATGCTTTATGGCGCGTATTTTGCCCTCAGCGGTGGTCTGTTTATGTCGCTTTTCCCGGCATTCTGGACCTATACTCGTATTACGGGAAAATATCGCCGACACCTTGAAGAGCGTTTAGGAGTCTTTCCACCAGAGGCGGTGCAATGCCTTAGGGGGCGTCCCCGGATCTGGATGCACACTGCGTCTTTGGGAGAGGTCAAGGTGGCGGCCTCAATTGTGAA
>JAKLQB010000104.1 GCA_022013615.1 Desulfobacterales bacterium
ACCGATGTAATGGACAATATTCCCTTTTCTATCCAGGGGGGAAATAATGATGATGATTAGGGCCAGCACAAGTGCGTTCAGGATAACGGAGATTAGATAAAAAGGGCGTATCAAAGGGTACAGGACCCAATAGAATATGATATTCAATGTATTATCTCTTTACGTGACTTAGTCCTGCTATATTAATCAAGACCTTGACATCAATCCTGTTCCATGCCGGAAAAGCGCTTTACAGTGAGTTATTGTTTGCGATAGCCTTTACTGGCCTTGAGACTAAAACCTTTATAAATAAGGCTAAAGTAAAACACTCTATTATTACCTTAAAAAGATGTCAAACCTCAAGCCCGGGACAACCTTATTTCCAACAGAGAGAATCGAAAAATTCCTCTGTGTCTTAGCCGTAGCAGTATTGCTATTATCCTGTCTGGCTGGATGCGCCTCCAGATACGCGATCAAAGCCCCTGAGTATGCCCGTTACAATGGTGAAATAAACCAGCACAAACGCCTGATCCGTGCCCAAAAGAACCGGATATTTCAGATCCTGACAAATGAAAAAGCCATTCAAGACATATGCCCGGAAGGCACCATTGTCACGCATGAATCTCCACTATCCTATGGTGTGGGAACCCTGGTCAACACAAAAGTGAATCACCTATTCAATCTGGAATGGAACGCACGGGTAGAGGAAGTAATACCCCATGAAATGATCCGACTCAGGTTTTTAGACGGTTTTTTTACCGGAGGAACGGAAATCTGGGAGATTGAAGAACAGGGTGAATACACTCTGGTCAGCAACACGATTATTGTCCGGCCCGGAAGTTTCTTACGAAAAATGGTCTGGATTTTAAAGGTGAGACGCAAACACGATAAAATGGTTGAAGCCTTTCTTGAGAACCTCCAGAAAGTCTTGGAAGCAGATTGAATTGAACAAACAAACGATCTCAATGTCAAATTCCGGTCATTGTATCCTGTGCAATACCTCAAACTTTCGTATCATACATAGGAAAGAACAGTGGCAATATCATCGCTGCCTGAACTGCGGTCTCGTTTTGCTTCATCCCCGGCCAACTCAACGGGCGTTATTGAAAAACTATGAAGACTATTTACCTGTCCAGCCGGAAGAAATCAAAAGATGGGGCATGATGATGAAACCGGTTATCCGGAGATCTGCTGATTTGATCGAATCCGGGAGTAAATCAGGAAAAGGAAGGTTGCTGGACATTGGCTGCGGATACGGCTTTTTTTTGCAGGAAATGAAGTCTCGCGGATGGCAGGTGGAAGGAATAGAGGTGTCAAGGACAGGCAGGCGGTATGCTCGCGACAAATGGGACGTACCTGTCCATTCCCGACCTCTGGAGGATCTTGGTCTCCCTGAAAACGCTTTTGATGTTGTAACCCTGTTTTATGTGATTGAACACGTTCTTGATCCTCCTGTTCTTTTAGCGGAGGTAAAACGCGTCCTCAAACCTGGCGGTCTTGTTCTTCTCCGCTGGCCCCACTCGACGCCTATCGTCCGTATACTGGGTCCTTTTTCCGGAAGATTTGATCTATACCACACGCCCTATCATCTCTATGATTTTTCACCGAAAACGATTGACAAGTTGTTAGTTCTCAGCGGTTTTTGCAGGATTCAAACCATGATCGGAGGATATACCAGCCCTTCCCCAAGACTCGCACGATGGACATCAATTGCCTTCGGACAACTGGGAGAAGCCTTGTATTTTCTGTCCTGCGGGAATATTCTCCTTCCCGGGGTAAGCAAGACCACCTTAGCGGTGAAGAAAGAGTGAAGTAAACCTTTGAAAGCCTATAGGCAATTCAAGATGCGAAAAAGATATCTCCCTTTCCTGCTGATCCTGTTTTCACTGATATTGTTCACTGCCTGGTGTGGCGCAGCGACCGCCGGGAGCATTGGGCCCAAGGTGATCATCCTTGAATTCCACGGCATGAAACAGGGGATTATTGCGGAAAACCTGGAGGAATTGCCACATTTTAAGGAGCTTATCAACGGCCCTCAAAACAGGCAGGCATATGTTCATCTTAGCCGGGTATTCACCACCATCCCGGGAGGGTCAGTACCGGATACTACCTCAATGTACACAGGGGTTCACCCCCAGCGAACAGGGGTGGTTTCCACTATCTGGTTTGATCGAAGCACCACCAAAATACACACAATGATTTCCTATTTCCAGCAACGAATCAACAACATTCTAAAGTCCAACCGCGTCAAGACCCTCTTTGACTACGTGGGTGAGGCAGGCAAGCGCTCCATGACCAGTTTGCTTATGGTTACCAACGGGGTGGACTGGCCCTTGAAATCCGGGGCTTTCTTCTGGGGTAATGCCTCGGCATTAGGCTTTATGCGTAACGGACACTGGTTTCCGGATAGCAGTTACATTGATAATAAAACCATCAGCGCCTTTCTCACCGGGCACATGATGTACTATCACAAAAGCCTTGCGGGCGTGCTTGAGTATCACCATACAATCCCTGATGTTATGGCCATAGAATTAGTGGGGACAGACTTGATTTCCCACTACCCACCACGGGAGCTAAGAAGCCGTAATGCCTCCATGGACGAAATTCAAAAGCATTACGCTCAAAAGGTCCTGGACCCCCTGATTGGGCGATTGATCCGGTTTCTAAAGGAAGCAGGATGTTATGAGGAAATCATATTCTTCCTGGTCTCGGACCATGGATTCACGAGGATCGACAAGCACATTTCCGATAAGACAGTGGATTGCAGTTTGAGCAAGTGCTTTAAACTCCCAGGATTAGAGACGAGCAACCGCCAGGCAGAGGCGATTATTATGCCGGGTGCCTGCACTAAAGAGATTTACCTCAGAAACCGGCAATCCGGAAAATGGATGGATCCTCCGAGATTACTGGCCGATGTTAAACCTGCCGTAGACCTTTTGCTTGCAAATGGGGATATCCAGAATTGCTTGAATACTCTGGTCATCAGGCAGTATCCCGGAGAGAGGCACAATGGGCCGGCAGAGGGGGGCCAGTGGTGGGTATTTGACTGGCGGGGTTATCAGTCAGGCACTAAAGACAGGGTTGCCTTTTTAAAAGCCTTGGACCCTTTGAGTGCATTAAAAAACCATTTTAGGCTTCATGAATACGCTGTGCAGGGTCTGCGAAGGCAATATACCAGAGAGACTGCGCCTGATATCAAGTTGATCAACAAACAGGGTTTTTACTTTGAACGTGATTTTGATAAGTATGGGCACCACGGTAGTTATTATGAAAATGATTCTGTTGTTTCATTCTGGATAGCTGGTCCCGGGCTGGCCAGAATCTTGCCCGGACGCCACATCCTCCGCGGTCCTGCTTCAACCCTGGATCTGGTTCCAATGGTCACATATATATTAGGGATACCCCTCCCCGCAGGGCTTGACGGAAACAACCCCCTCTTAGGCCATAAATTACTACCTGGAATGTCTCATGATAGAGAAAATAGCGGGCAAAACAATAATTGAGGCGAATAAACAGGCGCTGATGCCTATGACGGCTACATATCCTATGCTTCTCAGTCCAGGATAGTGGGACAGGGAAAGGGAGCCAAAACCCACCAGGGTCGTGAGCGAAGTCAGGACGACAGCGCGTCCTGTTTTAGTCATTCCTTCCAACATATTACCCTGATCACGCCGACGATATGTATTAGTGAGGTGAACCCCATCATCAATACCAATGCCGGCAATCATTGGGAGTACGATCAGGTTGAAGAAATTAAAATCAAGCCCAAAAATTACCATAATACCGCATATACTGGCCAAGGCGACCGCGAGGGGGATAGTCGAGAGTATAAATAATTTCAGATTGCGATAATAGACAAGCAGGACCAGCATAATAATCAGACCTGCCACCCACAGGGAGGATTTCATGTTGTTGATGATGAGCTCTTTTAAATCCCCAGTCAATATACTTGACCCGGTCAACTGAAAACAATCCCCCTTAATCCCTCTTTCTTCCATTTTCCGGGCAATCATTTCCTTAAACAATGCCGTGTCAGTATGCGACCAGAGGTCTTTGTTAGGTGTAATGTAGGTAACCGTCTTAAAATATCCGCCTTTCTGATATACGAACGGTTTTAGAAAGCTCTCCAACTCTGTTTCGTTTAACAATCCGGGAAGTAAGATTTTTTC
The DNA here is from genome assembly GCA_022013615.1 of Desulfobacterales bacterium. Next base: position 4,149 of record JAKLQB010000104.1, read on the forward strand.
TGTTGAAAATGCCTTGGACAGGGATCCAAAATATTCATCGTACAGATCCAGCCTTTCAAATCCGTTTTCTGCTAAAGCCTCATTGAATGTCCGTTGAATACGCTTTATTTCAAAAACATCCGGATGCTGCAGGATGAACTCCATGTTCTTTTTCTGAAGGCTGGGAGCACAGAAGTATTTGCTGACGGAATTGATTCCTGCGACCATGCCTGATTCCTTCATTTCCTGTAATGCCTCGTATATAGAAGCGCTGGTTTCCATGACCCCGACTTCAGATTTGTCTGTGGCCACTAAAAAAATTTTACCGGTTGAACCCCCTAACCAGGCCGTAACCTTATCCTGCAAGAGGAAAACCTCGTTGCCGGTCGGCCGGAAATTCTTCAGGTTATCATCGAATTTGACACTGATCCCTAATGCTGCCAATACGCAGATCGCAATAGAACTTACCGCAAGAAGGCTCCTGGGATATTTTCGGAGCGAATTCAGGAGGGGTTTCAGGCCAAAACCGGCGATACTGAACTTATGTTTAGGGCCTTTTCCGCCCGAAAACCATAAGAAAATAGATGGAAGAACAAGAATCATAACAATCATGCAGAACAGGATTCCGGTACCCGTCAGGAAAGCCAGTTCGCGAAAGCCTTTGAAGCTTGAGATGCCGATTGAATAGAAAGCGGCCGCAGTTGTGATACCGCCTATAATGATCCCCATACCGGCTTGCCTGAAGGTTTTCTCCAGGCGGGGAAGGACATCCAGCGAAACATTATCCTGATCAAAATAGCGGTTTACAATGTGGATGGCAAAGTCAATTCCCAGTCCGATCAGGACACATGAAAAAATACAGGTAAGGATATTCAGGTGGTGAAAAGCAAGGCTGGCAAAACCCAGTGTCCACAAAATACTCAGGGCCAAAGGCAGCCCTACATAAAACAGGATGCTGAAGGTTCTGAATGAAAGGCCGAATAGAATCATGACGCCCAAAAAAGACGTGAGCAGGGTGATCTTCATATCTTTTTTGGTGGCGGCTTCGTCATTTACTGCAATGGGATACCCTCCTGTAAAGGATATTTTGATCTTTTCGGGCAGATATCCAAACTGATTATGAAATTCAGATAATGAATTTTTTTCCAGACGGCGTGTTTCCGCCATTAATTTTTTGCTGAACTCAACATCCTGGGGCGGGCTTTTTGGTTTTAGAAACAAGAAATAGGTTCCACCCTCTCTTGCTTTGAAATATCCCTCTGATGCTCTGGCCGAACGTTTCCCGGACCGGCTTAATGCATCAGGTCTCAACAGATCCCTGAGCGAGAGAGGATCAACATAAACCATTTCTTTGGCTGCGATGCCAAATGGCGTCATTAATAGTCTTTTATTTTCACTAACCCGGCTATTAATCTCGGGATCAGACAGCAAAAAGGCCAGTCTTTTGAGGTCTCTGGAATTTAAAAGGAGCGGGAGATACTCCATAAGGACATGAAATACATTAGAAATTTGCCCTCCCCCGTTTTTGTATTGCACGTCGTGGATCAACGGGCTCCGGGAAAAATTTTTTGCCAGGAGATCAACTAAGTACTCGGCTTTTCCCTGGTCAAATTCAGGGGGCATCTCAACCAGGGTGATCAAGAGGGATTGAAGGCCAATTTCTTCTGTAATTTCAAAGAAAGTGTTGACACCGGGATTGTCTGAAGGAAGGAGGGCAAAGAGATCAAGATCAAGTTTCAACCGGCCTGCAAGGATGATCGCTATAATCGTCAGTAAAGCAGTGAGAATCAGAATAGACCTGTGGAAGCGATATATGAATTGATGCAACGGGAATAACCCCTCATTCTATTCCTTTTTTGCTATTAAAATACTTCTCCCATAGTGGGTCGGCAATTTCAGCGTATCTTTTAGTATACTGCTCAATGTCATGGGCCAGGTTTTCATAAATGAAT
>JAKLQB010000922.1 GCA_022013615.1 Desulfobacterales bacterium
CCCTAAATCCTTTCAACGCCAGCGAGTATAGACTCGACCAATTCCACAATCTCATCTGCTTTTGTTGATTCCTTTGAAAGAAAATATTGTGCCCCGTTTTGATACGCGGCTTCTCGGTATTCCGGTAAATCGTGGTGTGTTAAAATGATAATAACTGTATGAGGATATATTTTTTTAATTTCTTTGGTCAGTACGAGCCCGCTTTTTCCGTGCAATTCGATGTCCATAAAGATGAGATCGGGTTGGTGTTTATCGATTTTTAGAAAAGCCTCTCTTCCATCCGCTGCCTGTGCAATAAAAATGGATGGAAATTTTGAAATCAAAATCTCTTTTATGGCTTTTCGAAAATTGGCATTGTCTTCAATGATTAATGTCTTGATTTTCTTAGGCATTATAAGCCCCTAAATCCATTAACTGCCACGCCTTAATATCCTCAAATCGATCTATTCTCATACCTTCTCAAGTCAGAACTCACAAATCAGCGGTTCAGACCTGTCCGTCGGGTGGCTGGCGGGTTTTCGGTGAACCCGTGAACAGTTACATAAAAACTTTACTATAATCTCTCAGCATAGTACATAAGTCATATCCTGTATTTTTTGTCATATATTCCCTTATTTGGGGTACTATCATGGTAGAAAAAAAGAAAATCGTCATAGCCGAAGACCAAAAAATACTGAGGGAAGGACTAAAATCCCTGTTAAGCTCAAGTGATGACTTTGAAGTTGTAGGGGAGGCAGAAGACGGCCTTAATGCTGTCCGGTGTGTTGAAAAGTTTACCCCAGAACTACTTCTGTTAGACCTCAGCATGCCTAAAATGAGTGGGATATCAGCCATCAAGGAGATTAAAAGTCAATTCACGGAGACAAAAATCCTGGTCTTAACTGTTCACGAATCCGAGGAATACATTCTCGAAGTCTTTAAGTCAGGAGCAGACGGATATTGCCTAAAAGATGCCAGTCATTCTGAATTACTAATGGCCATAAAAAGTGTTTTATCCGGAAAGCGTTATATTAGTCCCGGAATTTCCGGTAAGGTATTGGAGGGATACCTGGACGACAGAGAAACGCTAAAATCCAGTTCGTCATGGGATAGCCTAACCCAGCGGGAGAGGGAGATCTTAAAGCTGGTTGGTGAGGGTTATAAGAACAAAGAGATTGCTGATTATCTATGTATAAGTGCGAAAACCGTGGAGAAACACCGGAGCAATATCATGGGAAAGCTGGACCTCCACACGGCATCTGCCCTGACAGCCTATGCCATCAAGAAAGGCCTGGTTACGAAATCAGTTACAAGGCCATGACACCAGGATTGTGGTTCCTTTTCCCTTGCTGGTCCAGATCTCAAAAGAGCCTCCAAAAACTTCCACTCGTTCTTTCATGCTGGCAAGGCCCAATCCACTCGCGTGACTCTTCCGAGAAAGTATCTCCTTAAGATTAAACCCATGGCCATTATCCTTGATAGACAGTTCTAAATTCCCTTCTGTTTTCCTCAAAGAAAGACGAACCAGGTTTGCTCCACTGTGTTTAACAATGTTGTTCAGGGTTTCCAACAATAGCTTATAAATTACGATTTTCAAAGGTTTGGGCACTTTATCCTCTTCTATCTCAAGCGATTTTTCTATCCGGATACCTGAATAAACCTCCTGAAATTCCCGGCAAGACCAGTTGATAGTTGCAAGAATTCCCAGGTCATCAAGGATCGGAGGCCTCAGACTTCTGTAAATTCTCTTGGTCTCTTTAATGGTGTTTTGGACCATAGAGACAACCTGCTCCAAGGATGTCCTTTCTGGTACCGGACTTTTAGCCATATTATCAATCTGCTTCTCCAGACTGTATTTAATAGCAGTCAGACTTGACCCTATGATGTCATGGAGATCTCGTGCAATCCGTTTTCTTTCCTCTTCCTCGGCCTCGAAAAGTCTGGAAGAGAGCACTCGAATCTGCTTCTTGGATTTCTGGATAGCCTTTTTCGCCTGTTTGCGCTCTGTGAGATCGATAAATGAAGCCATTCTACCGACAATATTTCCGATATTGTCGGTAACATTCGAAGAAGAGACCTCCACGGGAAACTTTGTACCGTCTTTATGTTTAGCGATAAACTCTTCAGTCTCTCCTCTTGTCTCATCAATGATAGCCTTCACATCTGTAATAAATTTAACCTCTTCTGTTTGAAACAAATTGACTGCATTCTTTCCCAATATTTCAGTTTTTTCTCTGTACCCGAATATTTTGAGAAATGCAGGATTGACATATTTAATCCGTCCCTCAAGGTTTGTTATGATTACGCCACTGACTGAGGAACTCAATGCATCATACACAATGCTTAATTCCTCCTCCAGCTTCTTGCGCTCTGTTTCTGATGTTTCCATCCGGGTTTCGCGCTGGCGTAATTCCTCCAATTCATTTACGAGTTGCCCTTTTGTTTTAACTCCATCTTTCATTTTCATTGCCTTGTAGGGTGATTCAGAATCGTTTCCGTGATATGTTTGCCTATCTTCAGCAAGTTTTGCCGTCAAATCTCCAATACCAAAAAAACAATAAGTGAATAAAGATGGTATGTCAACAAGATATATTTAACTTATAATTGACCATTTATTATAAAAATAACAATAAAAAAATGCTTTTTGTTAATCAAGGTTAAGTTGGTGGTTTGGAAAGAGCGGATTATTATTTAGAAATTATAGCACCCTTCTATTATATGCACTGAATACCCTTATTTACCAGAACCAGATCAGTTTAATAGAGATGTAACTGGTTCAGAGGTTCAGGGCTTTCGCCTTAAGCGGATGAGAGAGTGATAAAGGTCAAACGGTTTGAAGATATTGAGGATTGGCAACTGGCAACGCGATTTGACTCGGAAGGTGTATTGTAAGACAAAGAAAGCAGGATTTACGAAGGAATACGCGCTAAAGAGCGGGCTAAAGAGACAGATACAAGATGCTTCCGGGCTCCGAGGTTCAGGATTCAGAGATTGTGGGTTTACCTCACAAATCTGAACCGCTGATTCGTCGGCTCTGGAGCGCGAACGTATAAGATTAGGGCGATTTGATGATATTGAGGCATGCCAATTGGCCTGGGAGCTAACCCGCAAGGTCAAAGAAAGAAAAGAAACCCTGCCTACGGCCCGGAGGGAACGGTGAACTCTGAACCTGTGAACGCTTACAACTTTTCAAAAGACTCAAGGTTGATGATTTCTGAGTTGGAGATTTTTAGCTCTATTGACAAGATTCCCAGTTTCGGTTTTTGACAGGCTGGAAATAGTTTCACTATCCCATTTATCCATTCCCGCCAGTGCGGGAATGCCCGTTTTCTTTAGGTAGTCAGCAATTTGTTGGGGGCTATGCCCTTCATTTCCTAACTTACGGATTCTTTTCGTAATCTGCCTCCTATAAATTCTGTCAGTCTTATGCTCAAGGCATAGTAAGGCAGAAGCTATCACCTTGTTATTATTAAACGTTGGAATTTTGGTCTTTAGCCGATCAAATCGTTCACACGAATCTTTATCAAGCAATACGATTAATTCCCGACTGTCCCTTTTTCTCTGACTTTTTCTCCACCACATAACACGTTCAATTATTGCTGGAATCATTTCCACGTGAACCCCTATTTCAATCCTCTATTGTAAAAATTCTTTATGATCGCTTTTCATGGCAGTCATTGCATTTTCTATAAGG
>JAKLQB010000923.1 GCA_022013615.1 Desulfobacterales bacterium
GAACTGGTGGGCGCTTTCTGTAATCCCCTTTTCTTCTGCCCGCTGGAATCTGTTTCGCACCACGGCACCGAAAAAGGTTGACCTGGTTCTACAATGACGCCCTATCTTGACGTTATCGATCACTGTCAGGTTGTCGAAAAGCCGGATATTTTGAAACGTGCGGGCGATTCCCAAACCTGTGACCGCCTCCGGCTTCTTTCCACCTATAGAGATGGTGCGACCCCCGTTGGTAAATATAAGCTGACCACCGGTCGGTGTCTCAATCCCGGCTACGCAATTAAAAAGTGTCGTCTTGCCGGCGCCGTTCGGTCCAATAAGGCCAATGATCTCACCCCGCTTGATGTCGAAAGTGATATCCTTAAGGGCCTCCAGGCCGCCAAAGTTTTTGAAAAGCTTCTTTATTTCCAGGATCGGTGTCATTTTTTCATGCCCACAGCAGGCTTAACTTTTTTCCTTTTGACCCGGCCTGCCCGCATCTGAGCTGCTACCGCCGCAATGGGCATCATACCTGCCGGACGAAATCGCATCATAAGAACCATAATAAGACCAAAAGCCAGGAAACGAACATTCACCGGCATGCCCAACAGGGGCAGGATTTCACGAAGTACTTCACTCAGCGAAACCAGAACCAGGGCGCCGATCATAACGCCCCATATGTTGCCCATACCGCCTAATACGATCATGCACAAAATCAAAAAGGATTCCCAGAACTTGAACATATCAGGTGACAGGAATGTCACCCACCTGGCAAAGAAGCTGCCGCCCACCGCGCCGAAGGCGGCGCTGATGGCGAAGGCGATGACCTTATACGCCAGCAGGTTTATGCCGCAGGAGACAGCCGCTACCTCGTCATCTCGAATAGCAAACCAGGCCCGGCCAAGGCGGGAGTCCTGGATGCGGTACATGACAAAGACGGTCACAAGGACCATGACAATAGCGAGATAGTAGTATGGCAACTCGCCTATGAATTCCCATTTAGGGCCCCCAAAGAGTGTAAGGTCGATGGACACCACATCAATTCCCGGCAGGCCAAGGGGTCCCCGGGTGAGCCAGATCTCGTTGGTCAGAAAGAGCACGACCAGCTCTGAAAAGCCGAAGGTCACAATGGCAAAGTAGTCGCCAGTGAGCCTGAGCGTTGGGGCTCCCAATAGGATGCCCCAGAGGGCCCCATTCATGAAGGCCAGGGGAATAATCACCCAGAATGAAAGGCCAAAATGATAGGTAAGGAGACCCGAAGTGTAAGCTCCGATGCCGTAAAACCCGACATAACCTAAGTCCAGCAGTCCGTTGAAGCCGGGCACGATGTTTAACCCAAGGGCCAGAATCATGTAAAGCAAGACAAGGATAGCAATATGAAGCACGTAATCAGTTACAAAGGGAAAAAACGGCAGGATCAGTGCCAGAGCCAGAAGGCCGATCCTGATTTTTCCGCCGCGAGTCAGGTTCTGTAGTCTCAATTTACCCATCTCACATACTCTTTTTGGTTTCTTTGAGTACCTTGCCGAATAGGCCCGCAGGTATCAAGATAATAACGATGATCATGACGGCGTAAGAGATGCCGTCCCGGTAGAGCGAACTCAAATATCCCGCCCCAAGAGCCTCGGCCACACCTAACACGACCCCGCCTAACATAGCCCCGGGCACCGAACCAATACCACCCAGCACGGCAGCGGCGAATGCCTTGACCCCGGCGACATAACCCATAGTTGGGAAGATCGAGTTGTAGAAAGCGCCCACCATGATGCCGGCGGCACCCCCTAAGGCTCCGGCCAGGGCGAAGGTGTAAGAGATTACCCGGTTGACGTTTATCCCTGTAAGGGCAGCCATGGTCTTGTTCTGGGCCACAGCCCTCATTGCCTTGCCCCATCTGGTTTTTTTGATGATCAGGTTGAGCCCGACCATCATGACAATGGTAATAGTGAAGATAAAGAGATGAAACCAGGAAAGATTGACCCCTCCAAAAGTGACGGCCGTTTTCTCAAAATAGGCGGGAAGCGCTCCATGGGGAAAGGGCTTGGGCCTGGAACCCCAGATAATCATGGCCAGGTTTTGAAGGAAGATCGACATGCCGATGGCCGTGATCAGCGCGGCCAGACGGGGTGATTGTCTCAATGGACGATAGGCGACAATATCCAGCAACACTCCGCAGACAGCACAGCAGGCCATGGCTACGAGAAACGCGACGTAAAAGGGCAGACCCAGGAAACTGATGAAAGTGATGGCGAAATAGGCGCCCAGCATGTAGATTTCGCCGTGGGCAAAGTTAATAAGCTGGATAACACCGTAGATCATGGTGTAACCAACGGCGATCATGGCATATATGCCACCGATGGTCAGTCCGTTGACAAGTTGCTGTAAAAGCAAACGCCCTCCATTACTTTATAGCAAGACGCCGGAACCCGAAAGTTCCGGCGTCCAATTGGTTCATCTAATTATTTTATCAACTACTTGGCCGCTACAAACTTGCCGTCCTTGACCACTTTGACGAAGGCGGGTTTGGAACAGTCACCCTTCTTATCAAAATAGGTAAGGCCGGTAACACCCGTGTAGCCGTTGGCCTCGGAATCGATCGCAGCCAGGCCGTCACGGATTTTTTCCCGGTCAGGGCCGGTTTTGGCAATGACCTGGGCCAGGATACCAAGGCAGTCATAGGCATTGGCGCTCATCCAGTCCACATCACGGCCATAAGTCTTCTTGTACTGTTCGGCGAACTCCTTGCCAGCAGGGCTGGCCGATGCTGCCAGGAAGGGAACTGTGCAGTAAGTGTTGTCGGCTGCCTTGCCGCCGATCTTGATGTAGTCTTCGTTATCAATGCCGTCAGCACCGAAGAGCGGGCCAGTAAACCCAAGCTTACGTCCCTGGCCGGCGATCAGGGCGCCTTCCGGGTGGTAGCCGCACAGGAATATCGTCTCTGGCTTGTCGCGTAAAAGTTTAGTCAACTGGGGCGTGAAGTCGGTTGTACCGGTCATGTAAGCCTCAACACCGGTGACATTCACACCGCCAGCCTTAGCTCCTGCCATAAAAGAGTCTTTGAGCCCAATGGCGTAATCGTTATTCTCATAGAAAATGGCAACCTTGTTCTTGCCCAGCAGTTTTGGCACAACGTAGTTTGCAAGGTATTTTCCCTGGAAATCGTCTGTATAACAATTCCGGAAGAACCAACCCTTACCCACATCGCCAATTGTCGGGTTAGTAGAGGTAGGTGATAAGGCCGGGAGCCCTGCCCGAACGTAGATAGGCATGGCAGCCAGGGTGGCAGAGGAGCAAAGGTGGCCAATGACTGCCACGATGCTTTTGTCCGCTGCGAATTTAGCGCCAACCGTACCGGCGTCCTTGGGCTGACATAGGTCATCACCCCATACGAGTTCCACCTTCTGACCGTTAATGCCGCCAGCATCATTGATCTCTTTGAGTTTCAGGTTGACGCCGGCCTTGATGTTGTCACCGTAAGAAGCCAAATTGCCTGTAAAAGGGGCTGCCACGCCGATCCTGATGTCCCCGGCCATGGCTCCGGTGGTAATGCCAAAGATCAATGCCAGACCCAAGACCAGACCTGCAAATAGAAATGTTCGTTTGTTCCTCATAGCTGTTCCTCCTTTGATTAAGTGTTAATGTGGCACAATTACCCGAAAAAACTTAATTTTTAGCAACAAAAAGTTGCTTTTCGTGGAAAGCATAATAGGGAAAAGAAGACAGTGTGTCAAGGATAATTTGCGAATGTAATGATTCAGTATGTAATTTGGTGATGGCGCTGTCAATGAATAAAGGGGCTTTTGTGTAAAAGCCCCTCTATTGTTTGACATCACTGGGGTTTTTCGTTATAATACAAAAGTTTTACTCCCCGCCATATCACCCTGAAAAGCAGAGGACACGTCCCAGTTAGAAAGACAAAATGATAGTAAAACTTCAATTCTGTCTGGACCTGGAAATTTGAGAAGTAACATTATTGAAAGGAGATACCTGGTTTTATGGAATATTCGATCAGCCCGGACGGCGAGAAATTCAAAATACCCGAAGAAGAGGATTACGCACGAGAATACGAGAGGCTTGAGAAACTGGTAACGGCCCGCAGAGAAGAGGGCTTCGAAATTGTGGTGGTCATGGGCCTGGGTTTTGTGGGAGCTGTGATGGCCGGTGTGGTGGCAGATTCAGTGGACAAAAAGACAGGCAAACCTGCTAAATATGTGATCGGCATGCAGAGGCCGAGCACACGTAGTTTCTGGAAGATACCGCTTTTTAATCGTGGTATATCACCCATAAAGGCAGAGGATCCTGAAGTTGCCCCTATGATTGATCGATGCGTAAATAAGAAACAGACAATGACGGCTACTTTTACATACGATGCCCTGAAGCTGGCAGATGTTCTGGTGGTGGATGTCCAATGCGATTTTCTCAAGCAGGAACTGGGCAATCTCAGGAGCGGATATGCGGACATCAGCGCCCTGGAGACCAGCTTTAAGAAAATCGGAGAGAAGATTTCACCCCATTGTCTCGTATTGATAGAAACCACCGTGCCGCCTGGCACTACGGAGTATGTGGCCGACCCGCTGCTAAAAAAGGCATTCAGGACCCGGGGCATTGATGATGAACCACTATTGGCCCATAGCTTTGAAAGGGTAATGCCTGGAAAAGATTACGTACGTTCCATTAGAGACTTCTGGCGCGTGTGCAGCGGGATCAACCAAAATGCACGGGAGAAGGTCACCCAGTTTCTGTCCGAAATCCTCAATGTGGATGAATTCCCGTTAACTGTCCTTGACAGGCCCATTGAAAGCGAGACCTGCAAAATTGTGGAAAACAGTTACAGGGCCACCATACTTGCCTTTCTTCATGAATGGAGCCTGTTCGCAGAGAACAACGGCGTTGATCTTATTAAAGTAACGAATGCCATTAAGGTTCGGCCCACCCATAGCAACATCATTTTTCCAGGCCCTGGAATCGGCGGCTATTGCCTCCCAAAAGATGGAGGTTTAGGTATCTGGGCCGACAAGCATTTGATGGGTTTTGAGAATGACATATTCAAGATCACTCCACAAGCCATTGATATTAATGATACAAGAGGATTGCACGCGGCCAGATTAGTGAGAGACGCGCTCAGAAATATGGGCCGCATTGTGGCGGCCTCACAGGTTACTATCCTCGGGGTTTCCTACCGCGAAGATGTGGGGGATACTCGGTATAGTGGATCTGAGATTATTGTCCGGAAATTGACCGAAATGGGGGCTGAAGTTAAGGCCCATGATCCCTATGTACAACATTGGTGGGAGCTTGAAAAACAGGATACCTACCCGGCAGTAAGTGCGAGCTGGTCACGGTTTTTCCGAAACCAGGAGGAACTCAGTAAATTCCGAATGTCGGCTGACCTGGAGGAGGCCCTTAAAGATTCTGACGCCGTGGTCCTTGCTGTCCGGCATAAGGCCTATTTAGAACTCGATCCGGACGAAGTGGTCAGGATGGCAGGCTCCCCCCTTGCGGTTGTGGACTGTTTCGGCATCCTGGATGATGCAAGGATCGAGCGGTACTTTGAATTGGGATGTGAGGTCAAGGGCCTTGGTCGTGGTCACATAAACCGCATAAAAGATAAGGTTCGAAAAAGGGTTTAGTGTATTCCCTGATATTATCGTTCCTTGGGCCTGGCATAACTGATTAAGAGAGCTGAGGTGAAGTAAAAAATAGCCAAATAGATAAAGACCAGGCTGAAATCACCATGGGTTGCGTCGAGCAAATGGCCGCTTAGCCACGGTCCCAAGGCACCCGCAATGAAACCATAGGCCGTAAACACCAGACCAAAAATAGCTCCGAAGTGCTTCATTCCAAAACAGTCGCTGGCCAGCGGGGCCGAGACAGCGAACAGGGTGCCAAAGGCAAAACCCACTATCGCCGCAAGCACGGCCCATAAAACAAGACCTTCCACGAGAGGCAGCAACAGGTATGCGCACCCGGCCCCGTGAAACGCCAGCGTCATGGTCACATTACGTCCGAAAAGGTCAGACAGGTGCCCGCTTGCCAGCCTGCTCAGGCCATTGGTCAGGTTAAATGCGGTCAATATCAGTACCGCCTCCTTTATGGCCAGGCCCTTTGCCAGCCCGAACGCGGTAGAAAGAGTTACCATAGCGATGCCTGCCGCCCCGCCCAGGGCCCAGGTAAACCACAGAAACCAGAATGTTCTGGTACGCAAGCTCTGGGCCACTGTAAGAGACATGCCCGGACCAAGGACGCTATCAGACTGGCCCGACAGAGAGGGCTCCAGTGCCTTTGGAGGTCGCATAAATGGTGCCGCAACTACACCAATGACTAAGGCCACAAGCCCTAAAATCAGAGTCATGGGAGCATATCCCAGGTAATATAGCATCTGGCTGAAAATGGGGGACATGATGGCCGCCGAGAGGCCGAAGACCATGCTCACTAATCCCGCAACCAATCCACGCCTGTGGGGATACCATTGTTGGACAATCGTCAGGGCCGGTATGTAGATAAGCGAGGATGAAGCGCCCACAAGTACACGTGGTTTATGCTGACGGCCTGGCCGACAATGATAGTACTAGTGCCGCAAAGGACTCCTCCTATTGCGGTCAACCATGCAGGCCCGATCTTTTCCTGCCAGCGGCCGGTAAGGAACATAAATATACCCACCGCAGCAAGCACAAAGAAAAGCGTCTGGCCAATCGCTCCCCGGCCCACGTCAAATGTAGCCTGCCAATACTGTCCCATAACGCCGGGAAAGCTGAAGATAAAGGCCCCGGGCCAAAATATGGCTGCACAACTGGCGGTCAGGGCCACTGGCCCTTTAAGACGATTAGTCATGTCTGCCTCGTTATGATGGTAATAGAGCTTTTGTGTCAAATCTACCTTCCTGTTATTATTTTGTCAAGAATTTAAGGGAGTTCCATAGATTCACCTACAAAGATGTTTGGAGTTCTTGAAAAACTCCCCATCATAAATATCATATTATTTTTCACTGCTAAAATCAGTTAGATATGGTCTGATATTATAATGGGGAAAACTGGACATCGGCTTCATTCCATGCGTATTATAATAGCAGAAATCATTTGGGGGTAAAAATGACCGGCGTGAATCCGATAAAATATAAAATCCACCTGGAACCGGACTTAAAGAACTTCAGGTTCGCCGGGAGCACTGAAATCCTGTTAGATGTTGTAAGACCGGTGAGTGAAACTATCTTGAATATCCTGGAATTGGCCATCTGGAATTGTAAGGTGCGGGTGGGTGACAGTTTTGTGGATTGTCCGTTTTATGTGAATCCTGGGAAAGAAGAGATGACCATATCC
>JAKLQB010000924.1 GCA_022013615.1 Desulfobacterales bacterium
GCATGTCACATGGTAAAGTGAAATAGGCCATCCGCCGGCTGGAGGGCGAGCCATAAATCCGAAACACGAAGCACGAAATACGAATATCAAATGATCCAATGTCCAAAACCAATAAAATGAAAAACACCAACGGCCTGTTAACAGTAAAAAACCTTGTAAAGCATTTTGATATATCTGGTGGTCTACTTGATCAGCTTGCAATTGAAAAGGGGCATATCGTTCGCAGACGGACAACTGTTAAGGCCTTAAATGATGTCAGCTTATCGATCCTGCCGCGTGAAAACTTAGGGGTGGTTGGTGAAAGCGGTTGCGGGAAATCTACCCTGGCAAGGGCAGTCCTTGGATTATATCCTCCAAACAGCGGTGAAATATATTATCAGGACAAAAGAATTGACAACCTGACTGCCAAAGAAATGCTTCCCTTTCGGAAGAAAATGCAAATGATTTTCCAGGACCCTTATGCATCCCTGAATCCCCGCATGACGGTTAAAAAAACTTTAGAAGAACCGGTCTTTTTTCATAATAAATCCATCACGCCCCAGGACGCCGAGAACAAGGTGGCCGAGGTAATGCAACAAGTGGGGGTGGACCCCAAATGGGCCGGTCGTTATCCTCACGAGTTTTCTGGAGGCCAGAGACAGAGGATCAGTATTGCCAGGGCCTTGATGGTGGATCCCGAGTTCGTTGTGGCTGATGAACCTGTTTCAGCGTTAGATGTTTCCATTCAGGCGCAAATCCTTAATCTGCTCATGGACGCACAGGAAAAACGGGGTCTCACTTACATGCTTATAACCCATGATCTTTCTGTTGTAGAGCATGTCAGCACCCGTGTCGCGGTCATGTATCTTGGCACAATCTGCGAAATGGCCCCGACAAAAGAGCTATTTGAATCACCGCGCCACCCATACACGCAAGCCCTGCTGAGCGCCATTCCGAAGCTCAGCCGCCAAAAAGCCAAGTATATTAAACTGAAAGGTGAAGTTCCTACTCCCATCAACCTCCCCTCAGGCTGCATTTTCCATGGCCGCTGCCTCTACACTAATGAGCGCTGTATTAATGAAATTCCTCGCCTGATCCGTATGGATTCCGGAACTAAGGTAGCCTGTCACGGGGTTGAAGAAGGAAGGCTATAGACATCTCTAATCGTAAACCATAAAAACCACAAATAGTTTACTGTTTGCCGGGTCCGCCCCAATGGCAGTTAAGCGTTCTCATGTATTGACAGTGCATATTCATTTGTGTTATTTATAAAATTAATTGGAAACACATCAAAACGAAACAATCATGACCAGCTGCGCCCTCCTTAATTAGTTAACAGGGGTCCCATCGTCTAGCGGTCTAGGATACCGGCCTCTCACGCCGGCGACACGGGTTCGAGTCCCGTTGGGACTACCAGAAGACACATAACCCCTTGATTTTCCACAATGGGGTCAAGGGGTTTTTCTTTCATTTTACATGATGTTCGTTCGTTTTGGGCACAGTGTGCCTAAAATGATATTCATAATGCCGCCTCAAGTACAAAAATGCCCAACATTCCCATTTAGTTGCCTAAATCAAAAATTAAACCTGCCCTATCTGAGGCAACTTAATATCTCATGAACTATTATAGGGGGGTATGCATAGATGGCTTCTGGCATGTCAAAATGACAAGTATTTTCACTTATAATTTTTCTTTAATCGTTTGAAATTCTTTTGTTCATGCCTGTGTTTGTGTGATCAGTTCCCCGAGAGGTGCCAGAGCACTAACCTTGAAAACTGCCCAAATCCAGAGTGGGCACGGTGCCCACAGTTTTCGGAACAGGGCATCCTGCCACATGCCAACCAACCAAAACAAGTCAAGAAAACCCATTTTATTACCCGGAAAACAGTGATAAATTGATATTTATTGACAAAAGAGGACATAGCCAATAGAATACCACAAGATTTGTTTGCTATTACAAACAGTTAGCACATAATATGCCCTCAGCCGGGAGGGATTTATGAATCTATGCTCTAAAGCTCATTTCTCAATCAGAACCGAAGATCATTTGACAATGGTCAAAATCAAGATTTACTTGACCCGACAACGGCCATTTATGATATTTGTAATATTAGATAGATTGCGATACTGGCAAGAAATGTCAGGTTTTGAATCTGTCAAATTTTGGGCTGATTCCATTGGATATCACAAATTTTGTCATTTTATGCATACTCAATACATTTGAACTTTACCGGTATTTGTTTTTTTGGTAAGATAACACATGGCATGCAAAGATGGATAACATCACATAGGTGATGATATCCAGATCCGTATAATCACTTTTATGTGTGAGACGAGCATGGGGAGAGATGGCTTGGCTAAGTTAAAATGGGATTAGGTTGATTTTTCAAGCAAACTTTGTTATATTATACAAGATTAGTTTAAATATATACGATGGGATTTTATTCAAAATATTTGGACAAGCATCTGAATTTTGATCAGATCACCCAAAAGAGGAAGAAACACCTCAAGCGGATATCTCAGATAAGGGGCGATCGTGATGTTCTTGTTTACGCCAGTGACTTAGCTAAAGGCAATGCCGCTATCTCAATTGATTATTCTGATTTATTACCATTTCAAGACCAGTTGGCAAATCTAAAAGGCAAGAGTATTGATATTATACTCGAAACTCCAGGTGGATTCGCTGAAGTAGTAGAAGACCTAGTCAAACTAGTCCGAAACAAATATGAAAAAGTCGGCATAATCGTACCCGGATATGCAAAAAGTGCAGGTACTATCTTCGCAATGGCAGGGGATGAAATCTTAATGGGTTCGATGTCTGCTCTAGGCCCAATAGATGCACAGATTATAGCTAACAATAAACGGTTTTCTGCCGAAGCATTCTTAGAAGGCCTTGAAAAAATCAAGGAAGAAGTAATAAAGGAAGGAAAGCTGAATCCTGCTTATATTCCAATACTTCAGAATATTTCGCCGGGAGAAATACAGCATTGCGAAAACGTTCAGAATTTTTCCCAAAAGCTTGTCGCTGAATGGCTTAGCAAGTATAAATTCAAATATTGGGACAAACATAATACTACAGGTAAACCTGTAACCGAGAAGGAAAAAAAGAAACGTGCAACCGAAATAGCCGCCACTTTGTGTCGACAATCCAAATGGTTGACACATGGACGCTCAATAAAGATTGACGATTTTGAAGAAATGCACTTGAAAATCACTGATTTCAGTGCTCAAAAGGAATTAAATGAAGCTATTATGAGGTATTATACGTTATTGAGAATGAGCTTCGAAACAAATATTTACAAAATATTTGAAACGGTTGAGTCGCAAATTTATAGATTTGCTATCGCGCCAGGTCAACGGCCACCAGAAGGTAAGGCAAAAAAAGCTGCAGAAATTAATTTTGAATGTCCGAAGTGTAAAGAAAAAATTTTGATTCAGGCCAATTTGGAAAAGAATACCCCTTTGAAAAAAGACCGCATCCCGTATCCTTTAGATAATGACGTTTTGAAATGCCCCAACTGCGGTGTTGAGAGCAATATAAGCAACATTCGGCTTCAAATCGAAGCGCAGTCTGGCAAAAAGATCGTCAAATAGTGGAGGCAAACAATGGAAGAAAAAAGGTATAACTTTGATATAGTTTTTAGAAAATTAGAAGAAGTGAAAGAAGAGCAAGGGCAAATCAAAAATTCTGATTTCATTATTAGCAAAGAAATTCAAGAACAGATCAGAGAACTAAAGGAATACTATGACGACTCATCACAAGAGCTAGAAACATATACACGGTCTTAGTCCGAACTAAAGCATTCACCTCCTTCCTCGTTCTTCTTCTCAAAGAAGCACCTGTTCATTTCATACAGCATTTGATTACGGCACATAACAACCGCTTTCACAGTGTGGGAATGGGGGACGGGCATAAATATATAAATAGAATGATAATTTAGGGATTTACGGATTGTATATCACGCAGAAACGCAAAGAACAGGGCGATTGACGATTGTATTTCACCGCAGAGAGCAGGAGCCTTAGGGGTTCACGATATTGAGGCCCTGAAAATATGATAAGTGATTTTTCATTTGAGGAAACCAGTCTAATTGCTGTGTCGTGCAGAAACCTATTGGTAACGTTCAAAAGTGTTCGCATGGGCTAAGGATTGATTAAATTACGATCTCTTTCTATGGTCAGAGTTTCCCAACCAAAACCAAGAGAAAGAGACCGTGATGGAACAA
>JAKLQB010000925.1 GCA_022013615.1 Desulfobacterales bacterium
ATCACAATATATGTAAATCAAATTATAGATAATTATACATATATAGTATTATTTGTCAAGCATTTTTTTATAAATTAATTGTGATTTATATAATTTATATATATATAGTATACTCAAGAACGATTGATACTATATGTTGTATTTTTTCTGGCACTTAGCCGTAGGCGAATATACAGGCAAGGAAGTAAACACATAACTCAGGTTCAAAGTTCAATGGTTCACGGTTCAAGGTTGATGAACTCGTAAAAAGTCGAAAAACACCATTTTTTGAACTGTGAACCTAACAACCTGAGTTACGTAAACACAGCAGCAATTCTATATTTTGACTTTTGAAAGTATTGATGTGTACAGCGGAAGGCGTGGGGATTACTTTAATCGTGCTGGAAGAGAAATTCTCTTAGTCCGTTGCGGTAAATGAATGATTTGACTGATTTTAGGGGCGCCATCATACCAAGCACATTCCGGTTCTGGCGTTTCCGCAATGGAAGGTCCAGATGTGGTTGAGGACGGAGGTACAACCGGAACCCATCCCCGATCACGAAGGCATTCACAACTTGCTGAACCGCCTGCTCGCCCGGGACAAACACTACAACCTTACCACCCGGCTTTATCAGGGTGTAACAGAGCTCAGCAAGCCTTCGTGCCTCACGCTCTTCAAGCCGATCCGCCAGGTCCCAAAGCAGAATCCCATCGAAGCTCTGAGGCGGGTAGTCCAGGTGGCGCCATGCCCGGCCGGGGGGGAGACCCTTACGGCGGTCCCTGTCCATACGGAGAAACATGTCGCAAACATAGAGCCTTTTCACTCTCCTGGAAAGGAAGGTGATGTTTTCTCCGCAGATCGGCCCTATGTCCAGCACCTGCGTATCCTGCCGCCGCTCAAGGTCTTCGGCGAAAAGACGCAGAACATTGCTGGTGTAATAAACCTGTTTGGCATCAGGGTCTGGGTGCTCTTTAGGCCGCTCGGCTAAGGTGGTAAAAGTGGCCAAAGGTTATTTCCCCTTGTCTCCCTCGCTAACCAGGGGGATTGGCTCCTTACCTGGTGCTGAGGCAAACGAATCAATCGCCTTACCAACTGGCTCGACCTTCTTCTGGGACTCCCGCTCCACCTCGATAACCGCCTTAAGGTATGCACCGTCTTCCACGGATATGCGTTTGGCCTTGATCTCACCGTTAAAGTCAGCATCCTTTGTGATGTCAACCCTGTCAAGGGCCTTTATATTGCCCTTCAGCCGGCCGCTGACGGTCACGTTACCTGCGCGGATCTCGGCCTCCACCTTGCCCTTAGGACCAACAGTGAGGTGGAACTTTTCCAGCTCAATGCTGCCCCTCACCGTGCCCTCAATGACCAGATCTTCGCTTCCCTGGATGCCCCCCTCAATAGCAACCTGCTTGCCAATGATTGTTTTTCCTGTCGCTGAGACAGGGCTGGGGGCAGGATCTATGACATCGTTCTCGCTCCTTGTCCTTTTCAGCATTTCCATTCCCTCTTTAAAATGTTAAAATTTGTTTTATTATAAATGAAGTTATAGTAACCTAATGGTAATTTAATGTCAAGGAAAGAGACATATAGCGTTTAAATTTGCTCTTTTATGAAAATTAATCCCTTAATCCCTCAATTCACAATTTTTAGATTGGTTCCCCGCTTCATCTTCACTAAAGGCGGGATCTTCGCTACAATACAACCGGCATGTCCGGGTTAGGAGACAGGAGTATAATAGAATTATGGAACCATATGAAAATTGCCTTTCTTTGACGCGTAAATTGATATCTTTTAATACTGTCAACCCACCTGGCCAGGAGTACGATTGCGCAGAATACCTCGCCAGCTTGTTGGAAGACGGAGGATTCAAGGTCACACTTTACGAGTTTAGTGAAAGAAGAACGAGTCTCATTGCACAAATAGGAAGTTACGGGGACAAAGCTCCAATTTGTTTCGCTGGACACATGGATACCGTACCTCTTGGAGGCAAGCGCTGGGAAAAGGACCCTTTCAGTGGCGAAGTTGATGGGGACAAAGTGTTTGGAAGAGGATCTTCTGATATGAAAGGGGGCCTTGCTGCAATGGTCGTCGCGGCGCTGCGTCTGGCAAATATAGCAAATAGAAACGCCGGGATAACCCTTGTCTGCACTTCCAGTGAAGAAACAGGCTGCCAGGGAGCGCATCATCTTGCCAGACTTGGCAATGCGCTGGGAGAGGCCGGGGCGCTTCTTATTGGTGAGCCGACTTCGAACTATCCCCTGGTTGGGCACAAGGGTGCGCTCTGGCTGGAAGTCAGCACATCCGGTGTCACAGCGCACGGCTCCATGCCGGAGCAGGGTGAAAATGCCATTTACAAGGCTGCACAGGTTGTGACCCAACTTCAGGCATACAAATTTGACATTTCTCCTCACCCACTGCTTGGTGCTCCAACTCTCAACGTAGGAACAATTTCAGGCGGAATGAATATAAATTCTGTTCCCGACAGGGCTGTTATCGGCGTTGATATCCGAACGATTCCGGATCAAAGAAATAGGGACGTTTACGAAAACTTGCAATCATATCTGGGACAAGAAGTGGAAATAGAGCGGATAGTAGACGCCGGAAGCATTATAACGGAACCCGGACACGAATGGGTACAAGAGGTGTTCGATATAATGGAACCATTTTGCAGGAAACGTCCTGTAGCACGCGGAGTCACTTATTTTACTGATGCTTCTGTGCTCACACCCGCCTTTGGAAATCCACCAACATTAATTCTCGGTCCAGGAGAGCCCGCAATGGCACATAAGCTGGACGAGTTCTGATATATTTCGAAAATCGAAGAAGCTGTTGAAGCATATGTGAAAATTGGTAACAAATGGTGTGGGTAATACTGCTGCCTGGATATGGTATAAATACTTGTAGCCGTTCACGGGTTCAGGGTTCAAAGGTTCAAGGTTGCCTTTTTGACGGATTTCAAAAGAATTTGACAATATTTTATGTTTTTTGACTGGGTTTTCCTGTAGTGTAAAGGTAACTATATAGAATATTTAACTATATTGCTGATGCATCAATATGGCAAGAGTTTTGCAATTGTGAAGTTCGGAATATGCAGGCACTTTACGGACTGCGGGTTACAACACTTGCGCGGTTGGTTACGATTTTTTCACAGGCCAGGAAAGCATCTGGTGTTAATAATGATGCTCACAGACGAAGTGTTTACTTGTTTTTAAAAATATTTTGATTGAGATTCCATATAGTTATAATTAGATGGCCATAATATCAGAACTATTTTCCCCAGCTTGGCAAGCAACTTGCTTTATGTCTTGTAAGGTAGTATTTTTCTAATTCATACACCATCAAAAAATTGTGAGGGAAGAAATGAAAAAAATTGTATTTTATCTTTTGTTAGTGATCATGCACGGTTTTTATTTTTCTGATTGTTATGCAGAGCAAGACCTTCAGGTCGTGACCCCGAACCGTCAGGCTAAAGTAGCCTATCAGGTTGTTGATCAGAATAAGTTACTGATCTCAGCCCTGGATCCTGACGATAATCCGATCCTGGGACTGAAAGCAGAAGACCTTGGTATCATGATAGGAACAAAGAAGGCGAAAATACTCTCTATTG
>JAKLQB010000926.1 GCA_022013615.1 Desulfobacterales bacterium
AGGGGAGGGGTTGTCTTTTTCCCTGTCTTCTTTTCCGTATATGTTAGGCATAAACCTTATGTAATTGACTATTTTCGATTGACTATTGACTATTTAAAGAACTCTATTCAATTGACTATTTTCGATTGACTATTGACGATTTAGGGAACTCTATTCAATTGACTATTTTTGATTGACTATTGACGATTTAGGGAGGTGTTTTCCAATCATCAATAGCCAATAGTCAATAGTCAATAGTCAATCGAAAATCCACTAGTGTCCGATTATCTGGGGATTCGGTGGACTTTCAGGCGCTTGTTTTTTAATACCATGAATGTCTACAGACACGGTCTTTGAGACCCCGGCGTTTTCCATGGTTATCCCATAGAGCCGATCGACTATCTCCATGGTTCTTCGACTATGTGTCACCATAATGATCTGAGAGGCTTTTCTGATCTCCCCTAACAGCTTATTAAAACGATCGATATTAGCCTCATCAAGAGGGGCATCCACCTCATCAAGGAGGCAGAATGGGCTAGGCTTAATCATATAGATAGCGAAAATAAGGGCCATAGCAGCAAGGGCCTTCTCCCCACCGGAGAGTAGTCCCATGTGGCTTAGTCTCTTACCCGGTGGCTGGACTTCCACCAAAACACCGCCCTCCAATGGTCGTGTCTCGTCGGTCAACCTGAGGCCGGCAGTACCACCATTAAAGAGAATGGGAAATATTTCCTTTAATTTCTTATCTACTTCCTGGAAAGCCATTAAAAATTTTTCGAGAGAGGTCCTGTTGATCTTTTTAATTGCGATTCTCAGGGATTCAATGGAATTGATGAGGTCTTCTCTCTGGTTTCTAATGAAATCATAGCGTTCTTTCAGTGCCTCATGCTCTTTAATAGCCGTCAGATTCACCTCTCCCAGTCTTTGCCTTAGCTGCTTTTGATTCTCAAGCCTTTCCTCCACCTCTGTTGCGGAGAAATCTTTATCCATATATTGCTCACAGACATCCGGTAAATTCAGATTGAATTTCTCTTTGGCCATTTCTTCCAGGTTGTTCATCTTGAAGCGGATTTCCGAGTGCTCCATTTTTGACCTGTTAATTTCATCTTTAAGTGCCTCCATTTCTCCCCGCAATTGCTCGGCCTTGTTTTCTTCTTCCTTGATCCCGTCGTGGAATACCTCTCGCTCATGATTCGCGCGGGTTAAGGCCTCTTCTGCTTGTTTCAGCTTTTCATAAAGCTCTCCGAGTTCACCGTTGAGCACCTCTCTTCTCTTCTGGCACTCATCGCGCCTCCTGTGGCCCATGGAGATATCTTCTTCAATCTTCCGCAGTCGTTTCAAGGAGTCATCAGCGTAATCGGCTTTCATTTCCATCTCACGGGCCAGACTACGTTGTTCTTCCTTGAAAATGCGGTAATCCGCCTTGGTCTTTGCCAATTCATCCCGGAATTGATCAAATTCTTCCTGGGATTCTTTCAGCTCAACCTCTTTTTTTCGGAAATATTCCTCTTCCTCCTGGCGCTTCATTTTACGTTGATGAAGTTCCGCCTCAACCCTTGAGAGTTCCTTCTTATGATTGCTTTGTTCTATACGCTTTCTATCCAGGTCACTTGATATTCTTTGGGACAGTTTCTCCAGTTGGTCAAGTTCCTGACCAAAGCGAAACAGCATTTTGTCAAACTCGTTAATTTCTTCCTGGCAGGACCATCTATCCTCTGTCAAGGTTTCGAGAGACTCTTTCTTCTCCTGGATCTCTACATTGATATTTTCGAGTTTCAATCTCAAGTCATCTGCTTTTTTCAGGTAAAGGGCAGACTTTTCCTTCAGTACTGCCATGTCGCGCTTTCTGGTAAGAAGCCCCAGGGCGCTTTTGGCAAGCTTTCCGCCGCTGACCACGCCCCTCTGGTCAACTATGTCGCCATCAATGGTTACGAAACACAGGCCCCTTTCATTTTCCTTCCACGCTGAAAGGGCGGTTTCCAGGTCTTTCGCCACTACGGTGTTTTCCAACAGGGTATTTATCAATGGCATATATTTTTCAGGCACTGAAACAAAGTCCAGCAAAGGCGGAAATTGTGGGTGTAATTTTTTGTTTCCTCCATTTATGCTCAAGTCATTCAGGGGCACAAAACTACCCCTGCCCCTCGCCTTATCCTTCAGATATTCAACGGCCTGTTTGCCATCTTCTTGAGATTCTACGATTATATACTGTAGTTTGTCTGCCAAAACCGCCTCAACAGCCTGTTCATAGCTGGAATCGACCTGAATGACATCTGCCACAAGGCCTATGATGTGTCCTTCCTGGCGGGGAACAAGGTCGGTGGCCTTCATTATAGTCCTGACGCCAATTTTGTATCCTTCGAAATTCTCTGCCAGGGCCTTCAGGCTGGAGAATCGAGACTGGCATAGGTTGAGTTCTGACTCGGCTGACTTAAACTCAACTTCAATACGTTTTCTCGTCTCCTCAAGTTCTTCGCCGTTTATATTCTGTTGTTTGATGGAGGCCTCAATTTCCTGCAGTCTTTCGGCAGTGGCCTCCCTGGCCAGGCTCTTTCTTTCAGAAGCCCGAACAATGTCCTCAATCTTTGCGTTAATGTCGTTAATCTCTTTTTCAAGGCGGGATTGGCTGTCTGTGATTTGATCGAGGATCTTGTTCAGGTACCCTGACTCATGATTTAGCCCCACCTCTTTATTGGCACCGGTACTCAATTCTGCCCTTGCCTTTTCAAAGTCTTCATTGATTCCCTTTAATAACTCTCGCCTGGCATTAAGCCTTTTTTCCCTGAGTGAAATCTCCCCTTCGAGCTCAAGAAAGTGTTCTTTCATCTTCTCGATATTCCGTTCGAGATTTACCCTTTCCCCCTTAAGCACGGTGAGCCTATTTTTTATCTCTTCTTGTTCCCCCTTAAGCCGGTCTTCCAGTTCCTCCTGTATTTTAATTTCACTTTTCAGTGATTCAAGGCCGGTCTCCTTTCTGTGGACCTTTTCTCCTAAATCAAAGTGGATTTTCCTGCGGTTAGACAGCTCTGCATCCTTTTCTTCAAGCTCCAGATCCATGGTCTCTATTTGGGCATGGTGCTTAGAGAACTCTGTGGATTTTACTATCTCCTGCTGAACAAGGTCCTCAGTGGATCTTAGCTTGTCCCCTGACTCTTCCTTCAATTGATGATAATTGTTGGCATACAGGGTGAGTTCCAGGTTTTTAATATTCTTGCAAATACTGTTATAACGTTTGGCCTTGGAAGCCTGTCTCTTAAGAGATCTAATCTGTCTTTGGACTTCTCCCAGAATGTCTTCCACACGCTGAAGATTCGCCTCTGTAAGCTCTATTTTTCGTTGTGATGCCTCTACCTTTCTTCTGTATTTTGTGACCCCGGCGGCCTCTTCCAGCATGACCCGGGTTTCTTCAGGTTTTTGCTCTATCATGGAACTGATCTGGCCTTGGCCGATGATTGAATAGGCCTTATTCCCCAGGCCGGTATCCATAAAAATCTCCTGGATATCCTTGAGTCTGCACGGGACCCTGTTGATCAGGTATTCGCTTTCACCGGATCGATAAAGACGTCGTGTCACAGACAGCTCCGCATTCTGCGCAAATGCAGGCGGGAAGGTGCCATTGCCATTTTCCAGGAGAATAGAGACCTCTGCCATGCCAAGGGGCTTATAATCGCCAGCACCCGAGAATATCACGTCTTCCATTC
>JAKLQB010000927.1 GCA_022013615.1 Desulfobacterales bacterium
AAAAATTTCACGCCGTGTTGATCGGATGGCTGTGATATTGCCTTTTGAGGAAGAGTTTTACAGAAAGAGGGGAATGAAGGTGGACTTTGTGGGCCACCCACTGTTGGATGCCGTTCCTGCGCAAGTTGATAAAGAAAAGGTTAAGGAGAAATTGGGATTGAATCAGGGTTATCCTGTGGTGGGGTTACTGCCGGGCAGCCGGAAGGAGGAAATCAAGAATTTGCTTCCAGTAATGATCCACGCTGCAGAAATCCTGGAGCGGCGCTATCATAGCATCCGGTTCTTTCTACCGCTGGCACCGACCATCAAACGTGAATTTGCTCAGTCCATTCTACAGGATACATCGGTGAAAATCAAAATATTCCAGGGGGATATCTACGAGATCCTGAGCATGTGCGATATAGCTCTGGTGGCATCCGGTACTGCAACCCTGGAAACGGCTATGATGGAGGTCCCCATGATCATCGCCTATAAGGTATCTCCAATCTCCTACTGGACGGCCAAGAAGGTTGTCAAGGTGCCCCATATTGGGCTTGTAAACCTTGTGGCAGGAGAAAGAGTAGTCCCGGAACTGGTTCAAGATGAGGTCACGCCTGAGAGACTTGCCCATGAGGCCGTAACCATACTCGATAGTGACAATTTGCGCGAAAATATGATAGAAAAATTAAGGGGTATTAAAGTAAGCCTGGGGAAGAGATGGGCCTCCAAGACGACGGCTAAGATAGCCTTGGAAATGATGAGGTGAGCACTTATGGCCAGAACCATTTTGATTGTAGATGATGAAGAAAGCATCCTTCGATCCTTGGAAGGCATTCTTTCGGACGAAGGATTTGAAGTCATCAATGCAAAGAGCGGTGCTGAAGCCATGGAGAAAATCCAGGAGGAAATTCCCGACTTGGTCCTCCTGGACATTTGGATGCCTGGCAAGGATGGGATTGAGACCCTTGCAGACATAAAAGCGTCCTATCCAAGCCTTCAGGTGATTATGATGTCGGGGCATGGTACCATCGAGACGGCCGTAAAGGCTACAAAAGTGGGCGCATATGATTTTATTGAAAAACCCCTTTCCCTTGAAAAACTCCTTCTATCGGTCAATAACGCACTCGAGTACTACAGGTTAGAACAGGAAATAAATCTTTTTAAGGAAAAAGAGAAAAGGAAATATAGAATAACCGGTCACAGCGAAGCCATCACCAAACTAAAGGAGCAAATCAGGATCGTGGCTCCCACGAATGCCTGGGTCCTTATTTCCGGGGAGAATGGCACTGGAAAAGAACTTGTTGCCCATACGATACACGGAATGAGCGTGAGAAACCGCAAACCAATGGTGGAAGTAAACTGCGCTGCCATACCGGAGGATCTTATTGAAAGTGAGCTTTTCGGGCATGAAAAAGGTGCGTTTACCGGCGCCTCCACCATGAGGAAGGGGAAATTTGACCAGGCCAACGAGGGGACCATTTTTTTAGATGAAATCGGGGATATGAGTCTAAAGGCCCAATCCAAAACCCTGAGGATTTTGCAGGAACAGAAATTTGAGCGGGTAGGCGGCACCAGGACCATCAAGGTTGACGTACGGGTGCTTGCAGCCACGAACAAGGGCCTGGAGGCGGAAATAGAGAAAGGGACTTTTAGGGAAGATCTTTACTTTCGATTGAATGTTATCCCCATGAAGGTGCCACCTCTCAGAGAGCGTGTGGAGGATGTCCCTGCACTTGTAGACGAATTTCAAGAGGAATTTTCATTCAGCGCCAAAATTGAAAAGAAAAGGTTTTCAGGGGAGGCGGTTAGGATCTTAAAAAATTATGATTGGCCCGGAAATGTTCGGGAACTCAAGAATCTGGTAGAAAGACTTATGATCATGACACCTGATGAGTTGATTCAGGCAGAAGACATCCCGTCTCCTTTCAACAAGTCTTCGGGGATAAAGGGAGGCTTTGAATCTGCCTTTATGCTTGCTTCCCTTAGGGAGGCAAAGGTTGAATTTGAAAAGGCCTTTGTTGAGAAGAAGTTGCTGGAGTTTAAAGGGAACATTTCCCAGACTGCCGAAGCCATAGGTATTGAACGGAGCAATCTTCACAAAAAAATAAAGGCTTATGGGCTTGACGGGTTCAGGCCTCAGTAACTTCGTCTATTTTCTCCCATATTTCGTCCCGTCCTTGTCTGGTTTTCGCGGAAAAGACAGTGGGGCTGATAAAGGTAATTTCCCTGATATGACTATTTATCATGGAAGACCGCGTTCGGGCCTGCTGGCGTGACAGTTTGTCGGCCTTGGTAAGCACAGGGATGGCATGTATTCCATAGTGCTTTAGCCATTCAAACAACTGCATGTCTCCCGCGGTTGGGTCCCTTCTTATATCAAGTATTACTATAACC
>JAKLQB010000928.1 GCA_022013615.1 Desulfobacterales bacterium
AGTAGTCGCTTCAGCGAGGTCCTCTCCTTTTTTTACAGGACTCCCCACCTCCTTTAGCCAGGAAACGATGGTGACCTCTGCTGATCCATCGGCTGTAGGGGGCACAACGATATCGTAGTTCATAATGTTATCTCCTTAAGTAAAAATCCTGGCCCATCAAATATCCCGCTAAGCACTGACTTCCCTCGTATTGATCAGGCGTTGCCAGAGACCAAAGCCTCCTGGACTTCCTTCCAGGAAACATCCCTGATGCTGAGAGAAAACGTCTCCATCATAATCTCATGCAGTTTCTCTTTTATTTCTGCCATCGAAATCTCATGCCCAAGTATTTGATGGAGGGATGCAATAAGCATCTGACTGACCCCACAGGGATTAATCAGGCTGAATGGAGCCAAATCAAGATTGACGTTGAGGGAAAAGCCATGAAAAGTATAGCCGTGTTTCACAGCAATTCCCACTGCACCAACCTTGGCCTGATTCCACCAGACTCCGGGATAATCCTTTTTCTTGTATGTCCGAATCCCGAAGGTTGACAGTAAATCTATGAGCACGTCCTCAAGGCGGTGCAGGTATTGGTTGGCATTGAGGTCAACGTCACCCAGGTAGAGCAAAGGGGAGACGATGAGCTGACCGGGGCCGTGATAGGTGATGTCACCTCCGCGGTTTACTTCCAGCACCTCGATTCCCAATCTTTGCAGTTCGTCCGCAGAGGCCAGTATATTTGAACGGCTGCCCGTGCGCCCAATGGTGAAAACAGATGAGTTTTCCTGCAGGATTATCGTGGATGGCAATCGGTCCCTCATACGCGCCTCCAGGATCCGCTCCTGGATGGCAAACGCAGGCTCATAGGGCATTAATCCTAAATCTAACCAGTATTCAGTCTGATCCCTTCTCGCCACGATAGTTTTCGTACCATTCTCGAATTCATTCCAGGAAAAATAAACTTATACAGCTTGCGGGAACAGAACACCAACACACTTCTGATAAAGCGCCTGGAGATCACCGTTGAGCTGAGCAAAGATGTAGACCGGTGCGCAACCAGGATATTCAGTCACGCTTTTGGCCACCTTTCTGGCCTCTTCAACCTTTTCTCTGCTGGGGAAATACTTCCAGCAATCTCCGGGGATGAACAGGTGCTTATCAGTAACCCACTCAGGTTCGAATTCGGGCACCCCGCCGGCAACTATATAAATTTCACCGGCTTTGTCTATAAAGTCTTTGGCGTCAACATTATTATTGAAGTTGTCAAGCGCCCCCCGTATGTTGGCGAAGCATCCAGGACATGTCTGCTGGACAATGACATGAATACCTGGGATCAGGCCAATGGGGTCGTTCATGGGTCGTTTGAAAAAGGTGCGCACATCAGCGACCGGAGTTCCCACCACTTCGATTCTGTCAATCTCCCTCTCTCCTAACCCCTCGGTAGCGGCAATGCGAACGGCTGGAATCTCTATTGTTTCGAAGCCCATGACATAGGCCGTTACGGCATCCACAGCCACCGTGTCCATTCCTGCGATAAACAGGTTCATCTCCACGGGTGTGCCAGCGTGCGGACCCTGGCCCTCCATGGCAATGATCCCATCCACAAAAGTCAAATCAGCTCTACGAACACGAAGTAGATCGGCACACTTCTGACCAAGGTCCAGACGGTGAACATCCTGCTGTTCGCCGCTTGGGTGCACATTCGGAATGATGCCCTGCCAGTTCTTTATTCCTAAGGTGACTGTCCCAGCCAGATGGGTCTTCATTTTGGGCAGGTTAATGACCCGATCCGCATCCAAGAAAGGCTTAAAAATCTTGGCGCGGCGGAATAGCATAGCGCCTTTTATCTCCACGTCCACAAGCTCCTCTTCATCAAAGTAAATAACACGGTCTGCGCCGCCCCGCTCTGCTGCCGCCCGCATGCCGGAGAACTCAAAGGCCGGTCGAGCCCGTCCCACTTGCTGTCCCAGCGAAGGGTTGTCTCCCACCCAGACCTCTTTAGCTCTGGAACTCTCCTTCAGGTAGGTAACAAAGGCCTCGATAACCCGAGGGTCAACCACGGAAAAGCTCTCCGGTGGAGCTTGAAAAGCAAGGTTGGGTTTAATCAGGACTGTCTCACCCTCACCTATGATGTTGTCAATACCACCTACTGCCAAATCAATGGTTTCAGCAATTTTTTTCTTTAACTGGACAATATCTTCATCGTAACGGACAAATTTTCCGCCCAAAAACTCTGCATTTCCCTTCACATCACCGGTTCGCACAATCGCTACTTTTGGTTTAGACATATCCAGCTCCTGTTTTTTATAGGCGCAATCCCCTATCCAGCGGCAATGGGCCTCAGTTAATGGTGGCTCCGCTCTGTGCATCAAAAAAATGCACCTTATTGAAATCAAAAGACAACCACATGGTTTCACCCATTTTGGCCCTTGTATCGGGACTCGTTGCCGCCTTGATAATTTTCTTTTCCAGCATGAAATCGATAATCAGCACCTCTCCGAGTGGCTCAGAGATAAAGACCTCTGCGGGGAAAGAGGGCAGATCAGGCTTCTCTTGATGCAGATCAAAATAGGAAGGTCGAATGCCCAAATAGAGGGACCCGTGGGGACATTTTTCCCTTATTTTGGCGGCTGTTTCTTCAGGCAATGCCATTTTAAAAACACTATTTTGGAAAAATGGTTTCCCGCCCTCTTCAA
>JAKLQB010000929.1 GCA_022013615.1 Desulfobacterales bacterium
CACCGGTTGTATTTATGAGAGAGCCTGCATATTTATAAAGCATCTTCATGGAGGGCCTCACACCCTCAGGGTCAGGGCAACGGTTCCCCAGGCCAACCCATCTGTAAAACATTTCCAAATTGAACTCTAAGGTTTCCTTCTCTTTAGTAACTATATGCCTGATAAGTCGGAGGTCTTTACGATCCAGGACGCGATAAAAGTGATACACGTTTTTAATGATAATTGCAGGGTCCGTGCCCTCTCCAGCCGGGACAGGAGGCTGTGCTGCCAGGCGGTTGAGTATTTTCTTAAAGTGCGTATAAGTGTCTATTATTGAACCCGGATCTCGTACATATTCTTTTTGATCGAGGTAACGGAAAAATTCCGTAATATTTTTCTCTACTTGGGTGCAGAGGTCTTCCTTGGGGGAAGATTTTGGGGCAGGTGCTTCTTCGGTTAAGCCGGTTGAGGTAACTTCTCTTTCAACTTCCGCACTGGTATTCTTGGGTTCCTCTGAAGGGACCTTTGTTTCGACGGATGCAAGCTTTTCGGTAATTAATGGCTCTTCCGGCCCTGTACTATTCTTGGAAATGATATAGTAGCCAATGACGCCTGCCAAGATTACGACCAGCAGTATCCACAACCAAGCACGGCTTTTTCGCTTTTTTCCCATAATATGTGCGCTTCCTTATGATGATCGGAATTTTCGATATATTATCGCCTCACTGGCAACTGGATGGTCACAGAGGTGCCCTTCCCTTCTTGACTTTGGATGGTGATTTCCCCATCGTGATTCTTTACAATCTGGTAGACCACGGCCAATCCCAAGCCAGCCCCATGTGTTTTGGAGCTAAAAAAAGGGTCATAAACCGAATTTAGATATTCCTGGCGGATCCCACAGCCGGTATCAAGGATTTTGATGAATAGTTGACTATTCCTCTGTTTTGCCTCCAGCACTAATTCCCCGCCATTAGGCATTGACTCCAGGGCATTTTCCATAATATTAGATAACGCGGTCATAATCTGGGCGGAGGCCATCCTGGTCAGAGGAAGGCTTTCATCTATTTTAGTCACTAAGCTTACGCCCTGTTGCTGGGCTATGGGTTCAAATTTATTTACAACCTCCTGGAGGGTTGCCCTGATGTCATCCATGGCAAGTGTCGCCGCAAGTACACTGGTATATTCGTGCACCTGTCTAACGAGACTCTCGAGTCGTTCTGATTCCTCAAGGATAACATTTAAGTATTTATCAACTTCAGGATCTCTTTTAAGTATTTTCTTAATTCTCCGGGCGAATCCTCCTATTGTTGTAACAGGATTTCGGATCTCATGGGCTACTCCTTGCACGAGATGGCTCATGGCAACTAAACGTTCGGAAAGGATTAGCTTGTCTTGCGCTGTTTTCAGTTCCCGGGCGTTCAGCTCGAATCTTTTCTCCAGGCGGCGGTAAAGCTTGGCGTTTTCCA
This sequence comes from Desulfobacterales bacterium, assembly GCA_022013615.1. The sequence goes on from JAKLQB010000929.1 coordinate 1,446, forward strand.
TGGCCACGGCGATCTGCTGTGACATGCTGGTCAACACTTCGACATCTATTTGAGTGAACAGGTCTCCAGATTTTTTGTTGAGCACCTGAAGTGCTCCAACTGTTTTGCCTCTGAGTATGAGCGGCACGCAGATCATTGACCTCGTGCGAAAACCAGTTATTCTGTCAAATTTGGGACTAAAACGCTTTTCCTTACGGACATCCTGGATCACCATGGGCTGACCAGTTTGTACCACATGACCGGAAATGCCCTTCCCCAACGCGAACTTGATTTTTTCTACGGACTCCTTCTTTTTACCCCTGGCAATGCGAATAAACAATTCACTTTTCTCTTCGTCCAGTTCATAGACAGTGCTGGCCTCTGCATCCATAAACTCCTCTGCCCACTTCATGGCATAATTCAGGACGTCCTCAATTCTTAAGGAAGAATTGATCAAGGCAGTGAACCTTAGAATGGTTTCCAGTTCCCTGCGGCGTTCATCTCCAGGATCTTTCATTTTCAATTCAGAGTTATTGAGGCAGTTTCAAAATGTTCAATTTTATTCAAGATCAAGGAAGGCGGAAATTTTAACCACAGGAATACATTGAGTATTTCGAGGATTAAAATTTGAGCCTGACGTCCCGCCTATGGCGGGAGGCAAAAGGGGACGTTTTGAAATTGCCTCGATTTAATATGGTATTCTTTTTGATAACCTGCCCTGAAATTTTGTCCTTATGGATCATGTTTTTTGTTGAGATCTGGCGCATGAGATGTTCCCATAAGGTTTGACTTTTGCGTATAGGATTATTAGAAAGAAATTGTGCTCATTGAAATCTGTTATTTGTCCATCGCTGGGATTGGAAGTGAAGGCATGCGAAATAGTGTACCCTTGAATCCTGGGAATGGACAGTACCGGATTTTCGAACACAGGTTGAATATACAAGAGATCAAAGTGAGAAGCAATGAAAAGACATCCATTTCTTAATAAAGTTTTATGATTTGAAAAATGAAAGTCCTTTTGACAAATGATGACGGCATTTATGCCCCAGGACTTTTCTCCCTGTACCAGGCCCTGAAGTCTGACTATGATGTTACTGTTGTAGCCCCGGAATCTGAAATGAGTGCTGTTGGACACGCCATTACCTTGGCGTCACCCCTGAGGGTTCAAGAGGTGCAGAGAAACGGATCATCATATGGGTATGCGGTCACAGGCACACCAGCAGACTGTGTAAAGATTGCAGTGCAAGAGTTGCTTGAACGACCTCCAGACATAATTCTCTCCGGGATCAATCCGGGGGCCAATATAGGAGTAAATCTCCTTTACTCAGGGACAGTTTCTGCTGCCACAGAGGGAGCTTTTCTGGGGGTGCGGTCTGCTGCCATTTCCCTGAATGCCAGAAAAAACCCTGACTTTGGCTTTGCAGCCCAATTCAGCAAAGAGATCATACGGTTTATGACAGAGAGTGGACTTAGAGACGGAACAGCGTTAAATGTGAATATCCCCGCACTACCAAAGGAAGAGATAGCAGGAGTGTGCTTTACCAGACAGGGGACCTCTCGATTTGAGGAGTATTTTGAACGGCGCAGTGACCCGCGAGGCAATGTTTATTACTGGCTTTCGGGAGAAACCCCAATAGACAATGGCAATCCTGAGACAGATTCCATTGCCTTGAAAGAAAACAAGATCACCATTACACCCATTCATTACAATCTCACCTGCGAGAAAGAGTTGAGGCGTTTTAAGTCGTCTGCCTTTTCATCATGGAATATATGAAACCAATTCGCAAAAGGTAAAATTATTTATATTTAACCACTGCTTTCGCCGGGTGGCTGGTTACTCAAGATAGGAAAAGGCCCCTGAAACCAGGGGCCTTTTCCTTTAGAATAGCGTTGTATTATCGGATTGCATTAGAATATGGGTAATAGCAGAAATGCAATGGAAGTGATGACAAAGAAGACGGCAAAAACCAGAAGGAGCCAACCCATTATTTCCCTGAACTCCAGCTTTGCTACAGCAAGCATGGCAATGGCCCAGAACGGCTGTATCATGTCGGTCATCATATCGCCCCAGGCATAGGCTATTACAACTTTATTGGCCGCAACGCCCAGTTCTTTGGCCGCGGGCAAGAGGTAGGGCGCTGTCACGGCCCACTCGGATCCGCCCGAGGGGATCAGATAGTTAAGCAATCCGGCATACCAGTAAGTGACGAGCAGGAAAGTGCTCCCGCTGCAAACTGCCACAAAGGCATTGGTAAACACTGTGGCCAGAGCAGTGAATTTGAAAAGACCGAAAATGCCTGCATAAAATGGAAACTGGATCACGATTCCCCACACGGCCTTTCCCGCCTCTTCTGTGGCTTTAAGGAAGCTCCAGGGGCGCCAATGGAAAAGCACACCTAACATCAGAAAAAACAGGTTGATATTGTCCAGGTTAATGAGCTTGGCAAAACCGACTTCACTGAGTTTCCAGCCCAGCCACCAGAGTCCTCCTATGCCAATGATAAGGTTCCATCCCCACCACCAGTTGGCCCAGGCGGAAAAACTCGTGTATTCTGAGGGTCTTGGTGGAGACTCATACATCTTGAGCCGATCCGCTAATTCCGGTGAGAGCTTAAAGGTTTTTTCTTCCGATGGGTGCATGAGTGACATGAGGATGGTCACCACAACGATGATAATGATGAGTAGGATGATGTTAAACGGAGTGAAAATAGTCTGGGTAGTGGATATGGTCTCGGTGAGGTACCCGCCTTTGATAAGAAAGTTATCAGGCGTGTTTACAAGCAAAGGGGCCGAAGCGGAAAGACCGGCATGCCAGGTACAGCCAAGACCCAAATAGGCGGAAGCCACCAGGAGCCGATAGTCAATTTTGGGGTTGTTTTTGACAATGTAAAGCGCCAGCATAGCGCTTCCGATCAGGCTGAGCCCCCAGTTAAACCAGGCAGTGATCATGGAGAAGAGGGCCATAATCATAATGGCCTGCCAGGGCTTTTCTTTGTTGGCCCAACTGGAGATCCTATTCAGCAGCCACCTGACCGGTGGTGAGCAGGCAAGTATGTAGCCCGTCATCATGATCAGGCACATCTGCATACCGAACTGCAGCAAGGCCCAGAATCCTTTTCCCCAGGCCTGCACGGCCTTGGCAGGCCCCACATCGCCCCAGATAAGGGCCATAATAAAGGTGATAATGCTCAGTATCCATACGATGACCAGGGCGTCGGGGATCCATCTTTCGGTCCAGTGTGTCAGTCCCCCACCCCAGCTCTTAAGGAATTCCAATCCCGACTTCTGATTATTGTTGGCCATGATAACCTCCTCTGTTAGAAGTTTTTGATAACCCAAGACACAGCTTCATAATTAGACTTTGTTTTAGCCTGAATGTCCTTTCTACCACCTCCTTTCCTATTCCGCTTGCTCACCATAAAAAGCCCCTTTTGCGGTTATACCGCGTCAGGGGTTTTTGGGCACGTATGCTTTCACTGGCAAGCCTTTAAATTTTTGATGTTTTGTCAAAAAGTGTTTCTAATGCACATTTAATTACGATTAATAAAAGTTTTATCTTAAGTTGTCAACAGGAAAAG
>JAKLQB010000930.1 GCA_022013615.1 Desulfobacterales bacterium
GAGATAGGAGCCCATGGTAGGATATAATGCTGGTGGCACAATGGTACGGGGATCAACGTATTGATCTTAAGCTCAAGACCCCAATTGCAGGGGCTGATCCAAAAGAAAAGGTCGTGTTTACGGAAGACAAGCAGAGGCTTTCTTACGATTCACTCCTGATTGCAACGGGAAGTCATTCGTTTATTCCTCCCATAAAAGGCTCTGAAAAGGAAGGCGTCTTCGCCCTGCGCAATATCCAGGATGCTCGAGGCATTTCTGTCCGGGCGAAAGATATCGAAGATGTTGTCCTTATCGGGGGTGGTTTACTGGGCCTTGAGGCAGGAAATGCCCTCCTGAAGTTAGGGAAAAAGGTTACTGTGGTGGAGTTTTTCCCAAGGCTTTTACCGAGGCAGCTGGATGTAGACGGTGCTCAAAGGCTTCAGAAAGTCATGGAAAAGATGGGGTTTTCATTCAGGCTCGGGGCCAGGACACAGGAGATATCTGGAAACGATCAGGTAACCGGCGTGTTGCTGGAAGGCGGGGAGTCCATTCCCTCAAAGATGGTTATCATATCGGCAGGTGTTCGGCCAAACCTCGAATTGGCGGAGCCTCTGGGTCTGGAAAATGACAAGGGCATTAAGGTGGATGAATACCTGCGGACAAACCAGACCGATATTTATGCGGCCGGTGATGTGGCCGAGTTCAGGGGGATGCCGTACGGAATCTGGCCGGCAGCCATGGAGCAGGGGCAAATAGCCGGGACAAACATGGCCGGAGGAAATCTGGTATATAAAGGAACTACCATGGCCAACAGCCTTAAGATTGTAGGGGTGGATCTGGCTTCCGCGGGCAATATTGATGCGGAAAACGAAAAGGAATCCAGAGTGTTCACCGATGATAAAGTTTACAAGAAGATAGTCATGGAAAACAATCAAATTATTGGTTGCATTATGTTGGGAGACACAAAGGACTTTAACAAAATCACAAAAGCCATGTCTGAAAAAAAGGATATTTCTCAGGTGAAAGATCAAATCCTGTCTGAAGGGTTTGATTTAAGCAAATGATCCGCACTTCAGCCCAATACCACCAGCAAACGAGCTATAAGCGCCATGAAATGACAGGGCATTTCCTTGACTGGGAAAACCAGCCCACGGTTTTCAAGACCTATCCCGGGGTTACACCTGTTCAGCTTCCGGGAGAAATGCAATTCCCCGATACGACACTTTGTAACCTGCTCAAGGAAGACCGTGCCAGGAATCGGACGCCCCTATCGCTGGGCATGGAAGACCTTTCCCGCATATTGATGTTGACTTGCAGACTTACTGCCAGGGCTCGACATGCTAATGGAGAATTTCATTACCGCAGTGCTGCATCGGCAGGAGCGCTCTATCCAACTGAAATTTATGTGGCCCCACAAGGCGTGAACGACATTGAGGATGGGCTTTATCACTTTTCAATCGCTCACCATGGCCTTTCCCTTCTCCGCAAAGGGAATCTATCTCCCTGGATCGTCAAAGCAGCCCAACCTATAAGCATAAAAACGCCTCTTTTGACCTTTTTCTTTTCCGCCATATTTTTCCGGAGTGCATGGAAATACCGGGACCGATCCTATCGGTACCACCTGCTCGACACAGGCCATGTGCTTGAAAACCTTACCCTGGCTTTTAAGGCTATGGGCCTTCCCCATACCATTTCCTATGATTTCGATGATTACGAGGTCAACCGTCTTCTTGGCCTGGATGATTTCAAGGAAGTCTCCCTCGCCCTATGCCAAATTCCTGGGAATAGTCCTCTCCAGGGTCAAACAGATGAAGGGATTGATGAAATACCTGATCATATGAAAACCGCAAGCAAGGTAGCGCATAAAGAAATTGACTACCCTGCCATACGCGAAATCCATACGGCAGGAGTCAGAAAAACATCGCCATTAGAGCCAGCGACCCAGATGGTCCATGAACTGGGCGTCATCCCTGACACCTGGACAAAAATCGAGGCCCCTCCTACATGGCCTGAAACCACAGGATACGCTGAAACCGTCTTTGGCCGCCGTTCCAGGCGCAATTTCGTCCCTGAACCCATATCCCCGGCCTGTCTTTTCGCTCTTTTGGACGCGCTTTGTACAACCGAATCAGAGAGCAACTCAATGTCGTCGAATCCTTACCAAACCGTTTCCACTGGATTCCTCATCGGTAGAGCCCAGGGCTTTGAACCAGGCTTTTATTTGCTGGACAGTTTTTCAGAATCCTATGGGATCATCTCTCTCGAATCTATTATTGAAAGGATGGCTCGCGTCTGCCTTGACCAGGCATGGCTTGCCAATGCGGCCGTACACTTTGTTTTCATGACAAATCTCCATATCCTGGACCGTGTATGGGGGGCCAGGGGCTACCGCTACGCCATGATGACCGCCGGCATGATGGGTGAGAGGCTCTACCTTGTCGCCGAAGCCATGGGGCTTGGTTGTTGCGGAATCGGAGCCTTCTATGACTTTGAGGCTGCCGAGATCCTAAACCTTAATACCGAATCGCGGCTCCTTTATCTTGTTGCCGTAGGGGTGGTCAAAGGATTGAAACAGATCCGTTAACTGTTCACTGTTCACCGTTCACCGTTCACCGATTGCAGAAAGGACCTTGACCAAATTTAGTTCATTAGGGTATATTTACATAAAATAATTATAATCTTTTGATCCTTCCAATACTTGCCATAACTGCTCAATATGCTGGGGCAGCATAAAAGACTCACCCCAGTTAAATAGTCAGAGATTTAACGGGTCAGGCGCCTATATTCCTAATACGGAGTTTATACGTAAGGGTTTTATCCACTCCACCTATAGCAGGGAGTTATGTGGGAGGATGGGGCTAAACCATTATAAAAAAAATTTTATCTGATGGATAATTCTGATTTCAAACCTATAATTCACATTATAGGCTTACCTGGAGCTGGCAAGACAACTCTATCGAAGAAGCTGGCAAGGAAGCTAAAAGTTCCTATATATCGCATTGGGGAATATCGCTCTAAATTTCCGATGACGATTTATGGGGAGGCAGATGCATGGTTAGCTCTGTTCAAGAACCTGTCTAAACGGAAATGGAGAAATTGCATCCTTGAAACTACTGGATTCAATCGCAGGGAAACATTCTTAAGGGCAGTTTTGCCAGGGTACCAAATTATTACGATAAAATTGGAGGCTAAGAGAAAGGTTTTATATGAAAGAGTCGGGAAAAAAAGGAAGAGTGATCAAGGTGGCGAGTGGTTTTATAGTACAGATTACAAAGACAAATATGAATTTGTAAGAAAGTCATTTAAAACATTCAAAACAATACCGGCGGATATTAGAATTGATACTAGTACCATGAGACCATCGGAAGTGTATAAAGTGGTCTTGAAAAAATTGGATTTCATAATTTGACTCTTTAACTTGGTTTTGGGACTGTAAAGAGAGCAAATCTAAATAAGAACAGGGCCAGCCTCTCTTGTTGAGTCTTGGTCTACAAGAAAACAATATCGATATACTATGATAGGTACTGTTACATCAAAAAATGGTAAAGAAATTAGACTAACGGAAGAACGATGGTCTCATATTGTTGAGGCCCATGATTATATGGCCGGCAATCAGGATATGGTTTTTGAGACCTTAGAAAATCCAGATTCCATAATTGATGATGGGAAAGATGAATTGATAGCAATTAGGCATTATGTCCACACATCAATTTCTGAAAAACATGCTGTTGTGATATATAAAGGACAACAAAATGATGGGTTTGTGATAACAGCGTTTATGACCTCAAAACCCGAAAAGATAATCAAAAAGGGGGTTATATGGAACAAGTCAATATTATAGAGTCTATCCCTTATCTTTTGAAAATGCCATCCAAGCGGATATGGATTGATTATGACGACGAAGCGGATGTGCTCTATCTTAGTTTTAGAAAGCCTCAGCAGGCAAACGACAGTGTTATGGAAGATGATATTATCTACCACTACCATGACAAGGTTCTTGTTGGCCTTACAATATTGCATGCAAAAGAAAGGGTTTGAATAATACTGCTATTTAAAATGCGCAAATTCCTCAACACTTTTGCGTTTTTTGACAGGATTACAGGATAGACTAAATTTAAGAAATGGATTTAAGAAACTCAAAAGAAATCCTGTTATACTTGTAAATCCTGTCTAAAACACTTGGGCGGTAGGTGACCGATTTGACAATGGAATCATACGGAATACTGGCGAAAGAGACCGGATATTCTCTGACCGCCAGCCATCTTTTGGAATATCTTTTTTGCCCCAGGTTTACCTATTTTTAGTACGTGCTGGACATCCCTCAACATGAAGAGAAACGCTTTAAGGTGGAAGTTGGTAGAAAGATCCATGAAAAAAAGATGAACCCTGAGTACCTTAGAGAAAAATTAGGGGTGACAGAAAAAAAAAGATTGATGTTTATCTTGCCAGCCCTTCTGGCATACGGGGAACTGTGGGTGAGATCCTTTTTTTTGGACGATAGCACAGCCGCGCCTCTTGATTACAAGTACGCCAAGTACAAAGAGAGGACATTCAAGAACCATCGTTACCAATTGGTCTTTTATGCTCAGCTCATCAAGGATAATTTTTATGTTCCGGTAACCCGGGGCTTTATCATTTACACGCGCAGTAAGAACAAGCTCATTGAAGCACCCATTCGTGAAAAGGATTTTAAGGCACTCCGAAAAACCATATCGGAGATTTTGGATATTGTTCAACAGTGCATGTATCCGAAGCCAACAAAATATAAGCAGCGGTGCCCTGATTGTTGCTACCGAAATATTTACGAAAAGTAGATTTTGGGCGATAATTGTAGCTTTATTAATGAGTTAACTGAACTCTGGAAGGGGGGTAAACTGCAAAATTGAGGGCTAAACACTTCAAAAGTGAACAATTATCGGCCTTTGAAAAAACCTCTAACAAGCCGTAATCGCGGAAATACCCGGCCAAATGAGATTGAAGAAAGGGTTCCGCTGACACAGGGATTGAAACGGGAAGAATTGAATATTGACTATTGTCTATTGACTATTGAAGAAAGGATTCCAATAAAACAAGGATTGAAACCTCCGCGATTTCTGCGTTCTCTGCGGTGATATTAATATTGGAGAAAGGGTTCCAATAAAACAAGGATTTTAACTTAACCATGAATAAAAACAAAATAATAAATTTTGAGCCAAAGGAACGGCTCATTGAGAAAGTGGGCTCCTATATAGATTCAGTAGAACTGTTTTTGGAAGAGCGGGATAAGGCTGTTCCCCTGCTTTTAAAGGCACTGAAACATACCGATCTTAAATTGAGGCATGAAATAATTTTCCTTTTGGGTAGTTTTGCTAAACAGGAGGTGGCCTGGCCTTTATATCAGATGATGGTTGATCCCCATGAAAATGAAGAAAGCCGCCGCGAGGCCTCCATCCAGCTCAGCGTTATTTTCCCTTTCCTGAAAGACCCTCAGCCATTAATTGATCGCCTGCTGGAAGACCTCAAAAACGCTGATCCTGAACTAAGGCTGAATGCTGCATTTGCATTGGGATGGGAGGGAAATGACCAGGTTGTCATTCCGCTGATTGAACTTCTTTACGATCCTCATATCAATGTGCAGCAAACCGCGGTCAGCGCCCTTTCCAACCTTCGGGATGACCGGATCATCGGCCTTATGCTGGAACGATTGGAACACGGCCCCCTTGAACAGAAAAGAAGCATCCTTTTTAATTTGTGGAGATTTTATTCAAAGCGGGATGAAGTTGTATCCATTTATCTCAAATATCTGGATCATGAAAACTCCGATCTTCGCTTCGATGCCCTGGTACTACTTTCATCGGTAACCGATGCCAGTGAGCATGTGATGGAATTTCGCAAATGCCTAAGAGACCAGGATTCCCGTGTTCGTGCTTTGGCTTTGAAGGACTTATGTGAAATAAGCAGAGAGGTACTGCTTGGATTTAAGGATGAGATTGAAGGTATGCTTTCGGACCCTGATATGAAGGTAAAACAGGAAGCAATAAAGATTCTGAAAAAGATCAGAACAGGCCCCGGCATATAACACCTGAACGAAAATCCCGTTCAGACACGATTTAGTAAATTGAATATTTTCATATTCTCATTGGGAGATTGCCGGATGGAAATCAGCAGAAGACTGTTTCTGAAGTATGCGTGCATAATTGCAGCATCAGCAAATCTACTGTTGCCACTGAACAACCTATCCATTGCGAGGGCCGAAGTAAGCGATATTCATGACGTGACAACCGCTAAAGAATTAATAGAGAAGAATCCTAAGGCCGTGGCAACCTCATTTTTACGGGCGTTATCAGAACACCCCGCTAAGAATATAAAATCACTGGAGCTTCTTTACGATGTTCATATGGACGTTGCGTGGAATGTTAAGACGAAGATGAGCGTCGCTTTTGAGATGAAAAAAGATAAGGACCACTATACCTCTATATTCAGTTTGACAGAGCCTGTGGGAGAGAATCTATGGAGCAAATTTGCGTTATTTATTTATGGAAAACACACCCAGGAATACAAGGAGATGATAAAGAGTATTGAAACGAGATTACAGGAGAGATATCGTCTCAAAAGCAAAAGATTTATGACAGATGAGCTAAAGGAAATTCTGCCAAAGAAAGAGAGCTACAAAAATCAATCAGGAATTCGAGTATATTTCGATTACACTGAGAATCTAATCAAGTTCTGGGAAGACCAAACAAAGGCAGACTTCAGCAAATCCATAAAATACACAAACCAGGTAGGCCCCATGGCAGGGTTTTTCAATTTTGTATTATTCGAAAAACCCGAAACCGATTTGAATATTATCAACGCATTAAAGCAGGTTGAAGATCTCGGCACCTCAGCCAGGACCTCTCCCGGAAGAAAGAAAGTGAGTTTTCTCTTTGGTGCTGAACTTGTAAAACTTCAAGACAATACCACTGGGAAACACAACCAATATCCTAACGCCATTTATTTTCAGGGCGATAGCTATCTTGATATCATATATGGGAAAAATATTTACTACAAGCTCCTCCATAACATCAGCAGCAATGTGAAGATACCATATTCCATCTATTTGGATGGGATAATTAGTAAGACAAAACAAAGGAATAAAGAGCAAGCACTAAAGCAACTGGCGAAAAGAGACCCGTACTCCCGAGCATACGAACAAGAGTTAGAGGCCTTTGAAACTATGGATGAACTTGCCGCAAAAACCGTAAATGTATATCTTCATGAAACCAAAGTGATATTTGAATGACAAAGGCCTAAGAGCTTCGTCAACCGCCTATTTTTTTCCTGATGAAATCAAGCGTCCTACCGTGCAGGTTGGTCTATTGAATGCCCTTCTTCACTTAGGATGGCGACAACTTGAGATAGAGAATCTTCCCGGACAAATATATAGTCTGTATCATACGTTGAAATTGCGAAAATAGGGATTGTTACCTCTGAAAGTGGATTGATGACCGCAGCAAGAATCCCGGTCAAAGAGAAATCTAACGGCCCTCTAACTTTCAGTGCTCGCCAATCACATTCAGCCCTGATATTCTCAGGAACATCTTTACTCAAGCAAACTATAGAAAGTTCATCTCTCGAACGTGTAATGGAATAGAATTCCTCATTCCGACTCCAAGCTGGAATATCAGCATCTGGAGAGAGCCGACAAACAGCAAATTGGTCAGGTAGAATTGAAAGGGTTAGTTTTGGCATTTACGTATCATAGGGTTTATTGTTGTGGAAAAACCATTTTCCCGCACAAACTCAGATCATAGCCATCCAGTTTCTCAGCCATCTCCCGGAATTGGGGCTCATGGAGAAGCCCTAAGAAAAGCTGAACACCCTGTTCAAAAAAATGCTCTTTTGAAATCAGAAGATCATATCTTTCCCAGCGAAGAGGGATGAAGTCCAGACCCAACAGGTTTGCAACAGGCCTGATTGCAAGCGCCGCGTCAATCCTTCCTGAAAAGACTTCCATGGCCACATCCAGGTGACTTCTGAATTCCTGCTGGTAACCTTCTATTTGCGATCCTTTAAGCCCGGCTTTGTCAAGTTCCCGATCAAGGAGCAAGCGCGTGCCTGTGCCTTCAGGACGATTGCCGATCTTGATTCCTGGTTGACCCAGGTCGGAAACGCGGGAAATTTTCTTTGGATTCCCTTTGGCTGCCAGAAGGCCCTGTTCTCTTCGACAGAAATTAACCAGCACGGGAGATTTTCCTTTAAGTTCCTCCCGGGCAAAGTCAAAATTATATTCCTGTTCATCCTCCTGCAAAAGGTGACTGGATGCCACATGGCACAGGTCACCACCCAGGGCCTTTAGTCCTCCCATACTGCCCACATTGCCAAACACGGCCACATGGTCCTTGTGGAGACGATTGAAGAGGGAAATAGTCCTGTCCAAAAGGATATCGTTACTTCCAACAATAATAAGGAGACCGTGATAAGGGGGCAAAGGACCTGACGGTTCAGGGTAATTGATAGTCTGGTTTTCCAACCACTGTTCCACCAGATGACGCGGAAAGAGCCACTTTCCCGTCACCTTGGTTGCCGGAAGCCCCTTATCGGCAACAAGGGTATAGATCATTTTCTCATTAACATCGAGAAGCTCTGCAACCTGTTTTGTACTTAGAAAAGATTTCGTTTCTTTCATGGCATCTTAAATCCTCTTCATTGTGATTCATCGAATCTGTAATTATTTCACGCTTACATTGAGGACTGCTTCTTTCCTCAATGGATGTGATCTGAGCCTGTCAATCAGAAAACCTCAATGCTCTCTGCCGGACACGTGAGCCATACCTCTTCACCCACACCCAGTTGTAAGCCTTTGAACTTTTCTTTGGGGATCAAAACGCTCAATGGAATCCCCACGTCTACCAGGGCTCGCACCCTGCCCTGCTCGCTGGAGAGCTGAATGAGCGTCCCTTTGAAGCTATTGTCTTCAGACGGATCGCCTCTTCCCTGGCTAACCCTAAGCGTATTAGGATCAATAGATATTCGGATTGGACCTGCCTTATGAGAGGGCACACGCAGCTTCAGCCCATTCTGAAGTACGCAGTACTTGCCTCCTTTCTCGCCAACTTCAACCCGACCGCTGAAGATGTTTTCATAAATAGATTGTGCGATCCTTCCCTCGTATAGGAACACAATTTCGTCTGCCAATCTTGATGCCTGGATCATATTGTGCGTTGTAAAAATCACTGAAATGCGTTTTTCCCGATTGATCTCCCGGATAATTCTTTCGATAGTAATTTGATTTTCAACGTCAACGCTGGCAGTAGGTTCATCCATGAGAATAACCTCGGGACCACAGGCCAAAGCCCGTGCAATGGCAACACGTTGAGTTTCACCACCTGAGAGCTTGTGGGCGATTGCATGCCTGAACATCTCCATACCAACAAGGGCCAGTAGTTCTCCGACAATCCTCTCTCGATTTTTTTTCGTAGTGTTGCGTATCTTCAAAGGAAATTCCACATTCTTGGAAACTGTTGTTGAGAAGAGGATGGGCTGTTGTTGGACGAGTACGACCTTCTTGCGCAGCGCCATTAGGTTACCGCGGGTGAAATTTACCTTTTCAGAATCAAACCAGATGTCTCCGGAGTTCGGTCTGGTGAGAAAGGCCAAGATCTCTAAAAGCGTGGTCTTGCCGGCGCCGTTGGGTCCAAGAAGCGCGAGGATTCTGTTCCTTTCCAGACAAAGCCTATCCAAATCCAGTACGGTTCGTTGATCATAGGTCTTTTTCAAGTTCATTAGTTCATAAAGCACGGCGCTACACCCTCGCTCTTCCCTGAATGTAATTTAAGCAGACATTGACTCCAAAGCTTATAATGAGGAGAACAATCCCAAGCGCGACGCTCAGCACAAACTCTCCCTTGTCATATTCAAGGGCCATTGCTGTTGTCATAGTCCGAGTGAATCCTTTGGCATTACCTCCAAGCATCATGCTGATTCCCACTTCAGCGATGACTCTCCCGAAAGCGAGAATGATGGAAGCCACAATCCCGAAACGGGCTTCTCGAACGATAACCCAGGCTGTCTGGACGATGTTGGCGCCAAGTGTCAAGGCCGTTTTGCGATAGCTGTCATCGATGCGGCTGATGGCAGAGATTGTAAAGGTGGTTACGATGGGTACGATAAGGATCACCTGGCCAATAATCATCGCCTTCTGAGTATAGAGAAGATCGAACGTACCAAAGACTCCTCTCCTGGCTAAAAAGGCATAAACGAACAGACCAACCACCACTGTTGGTAGAGCCAGTAATGTATTGAGTACGGTGATGAGCAGCCTTTTTCCGGGAAAGGTCTGAAACGCGATGAAAAACCCGGCCGGGACCCCGACCACACTCGCAATGAGCGTCGATGTGCCACTGACTTTCAGTGAGACCTGAATAATAAGCAGCAGCTCGGGGTCCCGAGACCAAATTAGCAATAATGCAGACAGAAAACTATCAGTAAGAAAATCCATGGGAACGCTCGTTCGCTTGACCTTGGCATTTATGTTGTCCCACAGGAGTTTTATTTTGCATCAGGGACGGCGTCCGGGAAAAAGGCCTGTTGTCCCTGGATTTTGTAATGGGCAATTAGGGCCTGAGCCTTGTGAGACGCTAACCATTTTGCAAAACGATCCGCCAACTCAAATTTAACATGGGAATACTTCTTAGGGTTGATGGGAATAATCCCGTAAGGATTATGAAGCTTCGGGTCGCCTTCACACAGGATATCGAGGTCAAGGCCTTGCTTTCGACCGTATTTGTATTTCAAATAGGTCCCGCGATCAGCGAGTATATGTGCCTGCTTCTCCTCAGCATAGGTCAAGGCTTTACCCATTCCCTGCCCAATGGAGAGA
>JAKLQB010000931.1 GCA_022013615.1 Desulfobacterales bacterium
GAAAACCTCCGGATCGTTAAGTTCGTTGCGGGGAAGAGGCTTGACATAAATCTGAGAGGGGGCTGTCCGCTTATATACTACATAGACGGCAGGGAGGTTGCAAAGGCCGTCATTTCTGCCCTCAAGTTTGATGTTACAAAGAAAAAAACCTACTACATAAGCGACGGCAATATCTACGAGTGGGATGATTTTCTCACCTGCGTGGAAGAAGCTGTGGGAAGAAAGGCAAGAAGGATTTTTATCCCCATGTGGATGGCGGATACATACGCAATGTTAGCTGACAGCTTCTCGAAAATCACACGAAAGCCCCACCTTATCAACCGTGAAAAGGTATTGGAACTCCGGCAGGAAGCCTGGACTTGCTCACCAGCGCGGTTTTCTGACGACACTGGCTTCCGGCCGGATGACGACCTCAAAAAAGGTGTTTTCGCGACAGCAGAATGGTACAGGGAACAAGGTTGGCTAAAATAGAGAAGTTGAGGCAGCTTAATGCCGTTGATTTTATTTTTGTAGCCTACCTTCTTGGCGTTGTCCTAATTATGGTATTATTAGGATGGGGACATAAGTATTTCAATCAGGTAGTTGTAACTCATATCGTATTTACGGCCGTCATTCTTGTATTCGCCTATTATGTGGGCCCCGGCTCAAACTCTGCCTTAAAATTTATTCGGGCCTGGTATCCGATCCTGCTCTTAATCTATCTGTACTCAGAATCAGGACTGATAAACAACATTCTATTAAATGCCCCCCTTGACCCGATATACATTGCACTGGATAAGGTCATATTCCACTGCGAACCCGCCATGGTACTGCCGGTCAAATTCAACAACCGTTTCCTGATAGAGTTTTTCCACTTCTCCTATTTCACATACTACCTATATCTACCGGTTATCGGCGGAATATTGTATTTTAAAGATAAACAGTTTTTCGAGGAATTTCTCTTCACAATATCGTTAACGTTGCTCTCTTGCTACCTGCTGTTTATCTTTTTTCCGGCAACTGGCCCGATCCCCCTGCGCCGAGGTTTATATTACGGGTTCTTCACCTCGCTCATGGATCTTATTTATTATCTTGACACTCCAGGTGGGGCATTCCCCAGCTCTCACGTCGCTGTTGCGGTAGTCTGTATGGTTATGGTACTGCGAAAGGAACGAATACTTGGGCTGATACTTATCCCGTTCGTTACAAGTCTCATCGTGGCAACAATCTATTGCCGGTACCATTACGTCGTCGATGCCATAGCTGGTATTATCTATGGAGCGCTGATGATACTGCTTTGCAATTTTCTCTATAGACGAATGGCTTCATATTTTTCAGGTGTTACTCCTGCTATTTTCCGCTGTCCCACAAAGAAGACTCCTTTTTCTTGATATATTGAGCCGTTTTTTACATGTATTATCGTCTGTTTTTTCATTTTAAAAATGACTTCTATTGTTTTTTTAGAATCAGTACCTCAACCTTACCTTCAAGGGCCTTTTTAAATGTGATGGCATCCTGCTCATCACCGACTATAGTCCCGTAATGCATTGGTATGGCCAGTTTTGGATTAATGGCCAAGGCTGCCTTGACCGCCTGATCTGCCGTCATGACGTAGGTGCCGGATACGGGCAGAAAGGCGATATCCACTTCAAGATCTTTCATCTCCGGGATGAAATCTGTATCTCCAGCATGATATGCCGTGATCCCTTCAATCTCAACGATGAAGCCCAGCCAGTTATTTGACTTGGGGTGAAAGTCCTTATCTGTGTTGTAGGAATGAACGGCCTGAATCTTGATATCATCCACACTAAGGGACTCTCCGGGTTGCAAAATCCTCACATCACCCGAAAGTTTTTTGGCAGAAGCCTTCTCCGTGACGATAACTGTTTGAGAATCCTGGATCTTTGCCACATCCTCTGGCGAGCAATGATCAAAATGATCGTGGGTGATGAGGATCAAATCGGCCCTTGGGCCACCTTCAATCTGAAAGGGATCGAAATAAATCGTCTTTTCTGTATCAATTCGAAATCCGTCATGGCCGAGCCAGTTTATTTTTTTTGAAAAATCCTCGATTGTCATTTGTACCACCTCCTGGTTCTGGATGTCTTCATACGCGAAGATCCTAATATTTTGAAGTTTCACCGTTTTTGAAGTCTTTCAGATCTGACCGTGCAATTCCGTGTGATTTTTGTTCACGAAGCACAAAAAATTGGCATGGAATTTGAAAAATTTCAATTTTTATGCCAAAGATTTCAATCGGTTACGTCACTTTTTTGCTTGAATCTCATTCCTTTTCATGGTAGGATATTCAGATAACTTTTTGATATCCCAACGGAAAGGAGTAACTCGAAATGTTTATTTTAAAGAATATTCTTACACCTCTTCAGAACGCGTTTTCATCCACCAACCTCGGCAGGGATCGGGGCCATTTGTTCACTTATACCATTTTGGCATTAATCATTCCTTTTACCTCTTCCATCTCTTCAAACGTTTTTCGCTGCATCAATACCCTTTTCGGCCTGAATGTCAACAAGCGTCGATTTTACGCATTTATGGCATCTAACAAACTTCCATGGGGTAAACTGTGGCGGACTTTGTGGAACATGATTCCAGATCCTCTGTCCGATGGGCGTTTATTGGTTGCCTTGGATGATTTCATCAACCCCAAAACAGGCAGAAAAATCTTCGGTTGTTCTCACATCTTCGATCATGCCGCTAAGGCCAACCAGTCCAAATATCCTTGGGCTCAAAATGTGGTTCCTGTTGGACTGTTGAAGCGCATTAAAGGACGTTGGGCATGCCTGCCACTTGCCCACCGATTCTATTTGCCCAAAAAGGCCATTGAGGCAAAATTGGATAATATGAAGATTTCCGGAAAAGACTCCCCGTTTCAAACAAAACTGGATCAAGCAGTTGAGATCTTGATTCAACTGTCTCATCACTTTGTCGGCGTCCCTATTACAGTTGTTTGTGACAGCTGGTTTGGAAATGACGGCTTATTTAAACCCCTACGCAAACATCTCGGAGCTTCAGTTCATTTGCTCTCCAGATTACGTTCAAATATCGTACTCTACACTATGCCTCAAAACACAACGTCAAAAAAACGTGGCAAACCCCGAAAGTACGGAGACAGACTGGGTACATGTGCTGAAATGGCTGCCAGATTCATATCTCATGCATCAACCCATCGCGTGTTTCTTTATGGGAAATACCGAGATGTCAATGCCTTCTCAAAGACGGTCATGCTCAAAACACTCAAGTGCCATGTCCGGGTTGTCTGGGTTTTTCGGAAAACACAGTGGATTGCCCTCTTCTCTACGGATATGGATCTTTCTGTTGAACAAATCATCGAGTACTATGGCGCCAGATGGAAAATCGAGTCAGGTTTCAAGGAAATCAAGCAGGACATTGGCAGCAGCAAAAGTCAAACCCGCAATGCACATGCTGTAATGAATCACATCAACTTTTCTATGATGGCCGCCACTATTACTTGGATCTACGGCACACGACTCGAAAACATCCCCGAACGTCGCCATAAAGTTAAAGGTCGTAACAGTTTTGCCTTCTCGGATTTGAGACATATCATCGCCAAAACCGCATTGAGTGATGATTTTAATGCCGTTTGCAACAAAGAACAAAAACTCCCGCGAAATTCTTTCGTGGACGCACTGCTGCGGATGGTCCGGTGATCAAACAGTACACAATTTCGGTGAAACTTCAGTTGCATAAATATATTCAGTGGTAAATTGGGATGCGAAATTGTAGATCTGAGCATCCAAAATGACCATATTCATCTAATAATAAATGTTCCACCTAAAGTATCCATATCGCAGCTATTAGGTACGGTCAAAGGCAGAACAGCGATACGGGTTTTCAAACAATTTCCCTATTTAAAGCAGAAACCATATTGGGGGAACCATTTCTGGGCAAAAGGTTA
>JAKLQB010000932.1 GCA_022013615.1 Desulfobacterales bacterium
GAGTGGTTAAATGGTTGAATGGGAAAATATATTCTATTATTTCCGGATGTTATAGATTTTCAAGCAAATAATGGATATGATCATTATGACAACAACTTAACAACTCAACTACTTAACCACTTAACGAGATCTGTATTGACAACATCAATGCTATTTCCCGATATAAAGGCCTTGATATTCTTGATTGTCTCTGCCATTAGCGTCTGACGGGCACCAAGGGTGGCCCACGCAATGTGAGGGCTGATCAAACAGTTTTGCACGTTCAATAAAGGGTTATCTGGCCGGATTGGTTCAATGGAAACCACATCCACTGCTGCAGCGGCAATACTCCCGTTGTTCAGGGCCTGTGCCAGGGCATTTTCATTCACCAATCCACCGCGGGCTGCGTTGATGAAAAAGGCGTCCTTTTTCATCAAGTCAAGCAGCTCGGCATTAACAAAACCGACGTTATCCCTGGTCTGCGGACAATGAAGGGTAACCACATCCGCCTCGGCGAAGACCTCCCGCAGGGATTTCCAGCTAAAGGGAGCGTAGGCAGGGCTCTCTTGGGACTGGGGATCAAAGGCCATTACCTCCATTCCAAATGCATGGGCCAATTCCCCAACCCTACGGCCAATGCGCCCAAAGCCTACAATGCCCATTTTCTTGCCTTTTAAAAGAATCTGAGGAGTTTTCCAGAAACACCAGTCTGGGGATGCAGTCCACTCACCAGCCTTTACGGCCTCCTGATGAGCTCCAACATGATGGCAGAGTTCCAGGAGGAGGGCAAAGACGAACTGGGCAACGGAGTCGGTCCCGTATTCCGGAACATTGGATACAGGGATACCCTGACGGCCTGCGGCTGCGATATCCACAATGTCATAGCCTGTAGCCATAACAGTGATAAATTTTAGATCAGGCAATTTCCCCAAAGTAATCGCGGAAACAGGTGCCTTGTTCGTAAGGATGATCTCTGCTTTTCTCGTACGTTCAACTATTTCATTGGGAGTCGTCCGATTATAGACGGTCAACTCGCCCAGTTTTCCGATTTCGTCCCACGACAAGTCTCCAGGATTTAACGTGTAACCATCAAGTATGACGATCTCCATTTGCCTTTTACTCCTTAGTTAGAATTACTATTTTATGTATTGCCTGTTGGTCCGTTTTTGGGTATCTATATACCATCAAAACTTGGAAAAAGCGAGTGAAAGACAATGGCAGAACGAGAAGTAAAGCTACTGTGCGGCGAAGGGACTGTTGATTTGAGTCTTCCTGAATCTGTGCCCGCCCTGGAGATGAAAAGGTTAAATGCTCTCACTGATCCTGAAGGTGCTGTTTATGAAGCCCTTTCTGACCCTATTATGTGCCGACCCTTGAAAGAAATGGCCCGTGGAAGAAAGAACGCCTGTGTTGTGATTTCGGATTTTACCCGCCCTGTGCCAAACAAAATCATCCTGCCCCCGTTGCTCAAAATCCTCGAACAAAGCGGCATGAGCAAAGAAAAGATTACCATCCTGATAGCCACGGGCATGCACAGACCAAACCTGGGAGAAGAACTGGAGGCCCTTGTGGGCCGGGAAATTAAGGAAAATTTCCACATTGTTAATCACTACTGCCGAAAATCTGAGGAGTATCGAAAGGTTGATGAAATAGACGGCGCTCCCATCGAGATTAACAAGCACTACCTTGATGCGGATTTGAAAATTCTAACAGGCCTGATAGAACCCCACTTTTATGCGGGGTATTCCGGTGGAGGCAAGGCTATTCTTCCGGGGATTTCCAGCTTTGAGACCATGAAGTTCATGCACTCATACAAGATGATCGACCACCCCAATGTGACCAATTGCCTTCTGGAGGGAAACCCGTTCCACGAATATGTGGTTCGCGTGACAGAACTGGTTGGGGCGGATTTCATATTAAATGTGGTCATCAACATGGAAAGGCAGATAGCGGGAGTATTTGCCGGCCATTATGATCACGCCCATCTGGCTGGCGGTGATATGGTTTACGACCATTCTGTGGTTCACCTGGATCAGTCGGTGAATATGGTCATCACTTCCGGGGGCGGGTATCCCCTGGATGCGACGTTTTATCAGGTTAGTAAGGCCCTGATCTGTGCAAAAGACATCCTAATTAAAGGCGGAACCATTGTGGTTGTCTGCGAGTGCCGGGAGGGTATGGGAAGCCCTGAATTTTCAGGCATCATGCGCTCAGTGTGCAGTCCTCAAGAATTTTTTAACGGCTATTGCGACCCAAAAGATATTGTCATTGATCAATGGTGCGCCCAGAACATCTATCAGGCCTTAGACCATGCGGGACAAATCTACATTTATTCCCCCGGCGTTTCTTATGATGACTTAAAAAACACAGGGATAATCAAGATCAAAAATGTACAGGAAACCGTGGATGAATTGCTCAAAACCAACCCGAAAGCAGTCGTAGTTCCGGATGGCCCCTATGTGGTTGGAATAGTTAAAAAAGGGGGGGCAGAGCATGTCTGAAACTGCCTCTAAAAGAATAGTAATATTTGCATTGTTCCTGATGTCCTTTACAGTCGGCAGTAATGAAATCGAGGCCTCCTGGTTGATTGATCCGGGTAAATTTCATGTTTCAGCCCATGGCCAGACTTCCTGTCAGGACTGTCACGGAGATATTGGTGAGAAGGATCTTCATCCCGAACCCGGGGATGTGAACAAGAAAACGGCTGAATTTTTTCATGTGGATCATTGCCTTTCCTGCCATGATAATATCCTTGACGATTTGGAACAGGGTGTGCACGGTGCCAGGCAGGTCAGCGATTCCGATAGGTATCTGGATTGTCTCCATTGCCACGACCCCCACTACCAGCTCCCTCTCGATAAGGACCAAATGGCCCAATTTGATCCTGCAAAGCCCATTGACGAACAATGCGGGGCATGCCACAAGGAGCAGTCTGCCCTGCCTGCCTTTTCAGATAAAGATGAAAGTTGTATGGCCTGTCACCACTCTGTTGACCCGGCAGATCCCGAGAGCCAAAAGAAGATTTCAAGGTTTTGCTTCCACTGTCATGGACGGAATGGAACTTTGGCCAAGGAGATGAGGCGGTGGCCGGTATCTCCAATTATTGAGCAGGAATATGAGTCTACACCACACGCCCATATTGCTTGTACGGTCTGTCATCCCCGGGCATTGGGCTTCAATCATGGGGAACAACAGGTGGGAGATTGCAGTCGATGCCATTTTTCCCATGATGAGAAAGTAGCGCACGATGCCCATATGGCGGTTTCGTGCGAAGCATGCCATCTCAATGGGGTTCAACCGGTAAGAGACCCCAAGTCAAAGCTTGTCGTATGGACGAGGGAGCATAGTCCGGGTCAGACTTTTAGAATTCATGATATGGCCCTTGAACCGGATGAAACATCCTGCAAGAGATGTCACCTCAAGGGAAATCAGATCGGGGCGGTCTCCATGATTTTGCCGGCCAAGAGCATTTTGTGTATGCCCTGTCATTCAGCTACATTTTCAATCGGTGACACCACGACTATCCTTTCTCTGATCGTTTTCTTGGCCGGTATCGTGATGGTTATATCCTATGTCTTGTCCGGTTCTATGCCTGGAGAGGCTGATACAGGGCCTCTTAATAAGCTCTTTAAACTGTTGTGGAATGCAGTTAGAACTGTTTTTTCTCAAAAGATTTTTTCCATCATCAAGACCGTGATCCTTGATGTCCTGCTGCAAAGAAGGCTATACCGTCAGTCCGGAAGGCGTTGGCTTATCCACAGTCTGATTTTCTATGCCTTTGTTTTCCGTTTTTCCTGGGGGATTGTGGCCCTGATCGGATCTCTTTGGAAACCTGAATGGTCCTCAGTATGGGTTATGCTGGATAAGAACCATCCGATAACGGCCTTTCTGTTTGACCTTACAGGAATTATGGCCATTTCAGGTGTGATATTGGCGTTTATTCGCGGGTGGCGCACCAGGTCGGAGCAAATTACTGGTCTTCCCAGGCAGGATCGTACGGCATTAGGCTTGATTGCCGGCATTGTGGCGATCGGTTTTATACTGGAAGGTATGCGAATTGCCATGACCGGCAGTCCTGCCGGTAGCGCGTATGCATTTGTCGGTTATTGGATCAGCACACTCTTTTCAGACCCACTTGCATTGACTGGTGTTTATGGATATATCTGGTATCTCCATGCCATTCTTGCCGGGGCGTTTGTTGCCTACATACCCTTTAGCCGGTTGCTTCACATAATTTTAGCCCCGCTGGTATTGGTGTTTAATGGGATCCCTAAGCATGAAGGCA
>JAKLQB010000933.1 GCA_022013615.1 Desulfobacterales bacterium
AGCGGTGAAAACTATTTTTTCCTCACCAATGAGGAGCGGGATGTCAACCGGGAGGTTAAAAATGTCGATATAAGCGGCCCTGAAGAAGCTCAGCTATTGGGGGATCTCATCTTCGAGGATGTCCTCAAGGGCCAGCGTAAACATCGCTATTCCAATAACAAGATGGATTTCACCTTTAACCGGATCTGCGACATGCACCCCGTGGGTGGCCGTGTGGAGGGTGGGTTGATCGTCTCTCTAATCTCCCCCCTGGCCGATGAATACACCTTGTACAATGATGGCAAATGCGTGCTTGAAAGCAGCAACGAGGGCGGTCAAATCATTATCCGGTTACAGGATAACGAAAGGCTGGGCCGGGAACTCCGCACATATGCACAGACCGACAAATACCTCAAGACCAAAAGCGATAGCGGCCTCCCCGACTCCACCAAACGAATCCTTCGGGACAATGCCGACGACAACCGTGAGCGTAGAGAGCTTTTGACCAACCTTTTGGGCGACATGCTCACTGAGGCATCCTACTTCGCTGTTGGCCAGGAACTCAAAATCAAGGCTTCCGCTCCCGGAGCCTGCCTGTACGAGGCCCTGGAATATCTGATCACCAACTCCTTCTCCAAGATGGGCTATCTCAAGTATCTCCATCCCGATCCTCTCAAGGAAATCCAGGCCATTCTCCGCAGCAACGATGTCTCCCAGCACACCCTTGCCCTCAATCTGGAAGAGAACAACCCGCAGGCCATCGAGGATCTCCGCAACTATATTGAGCTCTGTAAGCTTAAGCATCATGCCATCGTGCTTTATGACGTCATCATGAAACGATATACAGTTCGACCTTATGGTTGGCCCGATTGGGAAGTAATCCTGCTGGTAGCTCGTTTACTGGCAGTCGGGGAAATCAGCTTGAAGTTAGAAGGGGATACGCTCAGTCTTGACAAGGTTTACGAAAATATTAAGACCCCTGCCAAATGGCGGAAGATCACCATCCACAAACGGAAGACCTCCGATCCCAAGGCCCTTCAACAGGCACGCCAGCTGGGAAAGGATGTCTTCGCAGAAATGGGACCGGATAACGAGGATGACCTCTGTGCATTTTTGAAGGAAAAACTCCGATCCTGGGAGACCTCCCTCAACAGTTTCAAACCGCTTGCCGATACGGGCGACTATCCTGGCAAAGAGGAGATCGCTGAAGCGTTGGGTGTGGTCAGGCCGCTCTTGGCCAGCGATGAAAGTTACAAGTTCATCGATAGGTTCAACCAATACAAAAATGACTTGCTGGATCTTGGCGACAATTTCCACAGTCTGGAGCAGTTTTATGAAAACCAAAGGCCCACCTGGGAAAAGCTCCGCTCGGCCTACCAGAAATTCCAGTTGAACCGCCTGGAACTGGAGCAAGATGAAGAGGCCGCCCCCTCGTTGAAACGGATGGGCGAAATCCTCACCGCGCCGGCCCCCTATGCGATGCTTTACGAGGCCGAAGGACTCATTCAAACCGCGAGCCAGTTGAATAAGGCATTGATTGAAGAATGCCGGGAAAAGGTCACTGTTAGGATTTCGGCTTTGATGGAGGAGGCCAGAAATGAATTGGAGGCGGTCTCCGCAGATGGTAATATACGGACCCAATGCCTCAGGCCCCTGGAGCGGCTGCTGGAACAGGCGTTGAACCAGGAAAGCATCGCCCACCTGAACCAGGCTGAGCAGGAGGCGGTGAGGGCGCTGGACAGGGCGATTGAGAAGATCGAAGCGTTTGTCTCCAAACCGCCTGTAAAGCAGCAAACCGCCAACGAACCACCGATTGAAAAGCCGAAGGTGACAGTGAAACCCCGGTGCATTGTCAAACCGGCGGAACTGCTGAGCACCACATATCTGGAAACTGAGGATGATATCGAGAATTTCTTGAAAGAACTTCGGGACAGACTGACAAAGGCGATACAAGCCGGACAGCGCATCCAGATCCGCTAAAAGAAAGGAACCACGAATCACACGAATAGCACGAATGGAAAGGACAATGGTCGTCCCGAAAGAGCGCTTGCTGTTGGTGGATGGTGGCTTGAAGGCGGAAGAGAGCATAACCTCTGCCCGGTTCAAAGGCGTGAATGGCTAAGTTCACTTGCAGCGCCACCGGAATCCGTCCTGAATATGTTCACATTCGTATTATTCGGGCTATTCGTGGTCAAGAATGCCTTATTCCGAGGATATTTCTCTTGAAACCACATTATAAATCAGTGATTTCCGGTTAGGTATTTGCATAACAGTTTGAAATTCCGTGACTTTCAAAGTTTGATCCGACTATACCGCTGCTGGCGATGCGGATTTCATTCCGTATCTTGATGCGAAGTTCTCTGACTCTTTTTATGCTGACTTTTTCGTTGTGTTGTTCACGGCAATAAATGGCAAGCAGCAAGTAGGTGATCAGGCC
>JAKLQB010000934.1 GCA_022013615.1 Desulfobacterales bacterium
TGGCCAGAACATTTCAGGTGTATGTGGCATCCGGGGATCTCACAGTACTGGAAAATGTCATGGTCGGGTGCTTCATGCGCACCCGAGCCAGTTCCCAGGCCAAGGCTCGTGCTGAGCAGATACTAAAGGACTTTAAACTGCTCGATCTCTCCGATTATCTGCTCATTGAACTTCCTGTGGCAGCTCAAAAAAGGGTCACGATGGCAACGGCTGTGGGTACGGCTCCCAAAATGTTGCTCCTGGATGAAGTTGCAGCCGGGTTGAACCCCAGTGAAATTGAAGAGATCATGGCTACCATCCGGCACATACACAATGACCTGGAGATTACGGTGATGCTGATTGAGCACGTCATGGAATTGGTTATGAAAATCAGCGACCGCTTAATTGTCCTGGACTCCGGTAGGAAGATCGCTGAAGGGACTCCCAATAACGTTGCCAAAGACACCAACGTAATCAAGGCCTACCTGGGGGAACGGTACGTTCAGGAGCACGCAGCGGAGTTGGCATAGACCATGGCTGAACACATCCTCCAAGTTAAAGATATCAAAGTCCGGTACTCAAGCATACCGGTCATCCATGGTCTCTCTCTAACCGTGGACCCGGGTGAAACCGTCTGTGTGGTCGGAGCCAACGGTGCGGGTAAGTCCACATTTCTGAAGGCCATTATGGGGGCAGTGCGCGTTTTTGATGGCGAGATTCTGTTCCAGAGTCGAGAGATCCAAGATCTGAACACAGAGGAAGTCGTCCGTATAGGTATTACCTATGTACCTGAGGAGAGGATGCTTTTCACCGCGCTCTCCGTGGAAGAGAACCTTTTGCTGGGTGCCTACACTCTAAATGATAAAGACCGGATTCGGGAGAATCTGCAATTCGTTTATGGCCTCTTCCCAATTCTGCGAGATCGCCGAAACCAGGCCGCCCTAACCTTATCTGGCGGTGAGCAACAGATGGTGGCCATAGGACGTGGTCTTATGTCCAACCCCCGGTTATTCATGATGGACGAGCCCTCACTGGGCCTTGCTCCCCGCCTGGTCGACGAAGTGTTGGATACTGTTCGGCGACTCAAGCAGGAGGGTATAAACATCCTGCTGGTTGAGCAGAATGTCAGGGAGGCCCTGGAAATTGCCGACCGTGGGTATGTACTCCAGACGGGAAGGATAGTCCAGGAAGGGTCAGGGGAGGAACTCCTCAAGAGCGATACGGTCCGCCAGGCCTTTTTGGGGATCTGATCAGCTTTTGAGGCCCATCCGTTTAAACGGAATTGAGGAGTTGAGGTCTATTAGGTGAGCAATGTTATAACCCTTCTCTAAACCTTTTGATAATCCCCTCCAGCTTCCCGAGCGCATGATAGGCATCCTCCATGGATACCCCCTCAAAGTTTACCTGTTCCCCCGGCTTCATCTGTCCCAGAAGAGGCAGGTCCGCGCTGATCACGGTTGCGATTTTCCTGTATCCCCCGGTGACCGTCTCACCCAGAATGATGATGGGCTGGCCATCCCCCGGAATCTGGATAGTGCCTGAGACCACACCCTCTGATATTATCGATTCCTCCATTCCCGCCCTTGTCCGGATTACTGGCCCTGACAATCTGATCCCGGTGCGATCCGAGTGAGGCGTTACATTGAAGGAAGAATTGAGAAAGGTCTTTTTCCCTTTCTCCGTAAAATGATCGTCCTGGGGACCGAAGAGGACCCTCAAGATCCAATTTTTTCCATAGGTGGGGATCAATTTCCGGTCAAGGGCCTTTCCTTCTGCCTTGAGATGAAGCCTGGGTGAATCCGAGGCGAGAATGTCACCTTTTCGAAGGGCCCTTCCCTTAAAACCGCCAAAGCCGGAGGAGAGGTTCGTTGATTTGCTCTCCATCAATGGAGTTACGCTGATTCCGCCTCCCAGGGCAAGGTAGGCGCGGCATCCACTCCTGGGTACGGTAAAGGAAAGGATTTCTCCTTCCTTCATGATATGGGACCGCCACATCTGTAAGGGTTTCCTGTTCAGATGAGGTTGAAGATCAGCTCCTGTGACGGCTATGAGAGAATCGACAAGCGCCCTTACCTTTAAACCCAAAAGTGTGATTTCCAGGCAGGCTTCATCTTCGCGGTTGCCCACAAGCAGGTTCCCAATTCTCAGGGAAAAGGAATCCAGGGCCCCGCTGGGGGCAATCCCGAATCTCCCGAACCCGAACCTCCCGCGGTCCTGAACCGTGGTCAAGGGTCCGGGGGCCAGGATTTCCAGTGTCTCTATACTTCCCAACGTGTCATCTCCTCTTCTTTGATGGAGAGGAATTTTACCAAATCGCCCATTTCCAGTGGTGTCGGAGGCCATTTTTCAGGATCAAAAAGCCTTAAAGTGGTCCGGCCGATTATTTGCCACCCACCCGGGCTTTTCACCGGATAAACACCTGTCTGGTTTTGAGCAATCCCCACTGACCCGCGCGGGACAGCAGTGCGGGGGGTTTCTCTGCGAGGTGTGGCAATAGCTTCCGGCAATTGTCCCATGTAGGCAAACCCAGGTGTAAAACCGATCATATAGACCCGGTAGGTTGTTCCTGTGTGGAGTCGAATGATTTCTTCAGGGGGAACTCTATGAAATTCGGCCACCCAGTCCAGATCAGGGCCATATTCGCCACCATAAACAACCGGTATCTCCAGCGTTCTGGGTTTGGGTATTTCGGACCGGTCAATAGTTGTATGGTATTTTTTAAGCCTTTCTTTAAGAGCGGATAAGGTGATTTTCAGAGGGTCATAAACAATGAGCAGTGAACGGTAAGCAGGCACGGCTTCCACTACCCCCTCTACCCGATTATTCTTTAAACAGAGGAAGAGTTCCCTGACTTTTTTGTTGACCAAGGGGCTGATCCTGTCACCCAGTTCAACGAGAAGTGCCCGGTCTCCCATGATGCGATATGTAGGGTGTTCATAGAGCATGTTGGCTTCCTAAAGGAATGTCCCCATAGATGCGATATCAATCTTTGAGGCGATGAGTCCCTCCCTGACACTTTTCACGAGTGCCACGGCCTCGGGATTATCCCCATGCACACATATGGTGTCAGCATTAAGCTCTATTTCTCCACCATCTTTAGTAACTACTTTTTCCTCTGTCACCATCTTTAGAACCCTTTCGGTGGCTATCTGATGATCATGGATCACGGCCCCCTGCTCCTTTCTGGAGACAAGGGATCCGTCAGGGTTGTATGCCCTGTCCGCAAAGAATTCAAATGCGATTCGAATGCCATAGTGTGATCCCATATCCTCCAGTTCCTGCCTGTTTGGGCCGGCTAAGACCACAAGAATAAGATCCCTGTTGAGCCTGGCAAGGACTTCTACTGTGGGCTCCCAGATACGCACATCCTGAACAGCCATGGTATAGAGGGCGCCGTGGGGCTTCACGTGCTGCAACTTTAGGCCTTGAATGGCCGCGAATGCCTGTAGGGCACCGACCTGGTAAGCGACATAGTCTTTGATTTCCTCCAGGGACACATCCATATTTCGCCTGCCGAATCCCATCAGGTCGGGAAACCCTGGATGGGCACCCAGTGCCACCCCGTGTTGCTTGGCAATAGAGATTGTACGCTTCATGACGGTTGGATCACCTGCGTGAAATCCGCAAGCGATGTTGGCTGAACTTATTAGGGGAATAACCTCTTCGTCCAGTCCCAGTTTATACCTGCCGAAACTTTCTCCCACATCGGAATTGAGGTCAATTTTGTTTTTTTCTCTCATCAGTTACCTCCTTTAGGTGCTCATAGTCTTACCCTGTAATTCTATAACGTATTTACACCGCAGCTCACAAATCCAGTTCGTATTCCTTGATCTTACCGATCAGCATGGGCCGGCTGACTTCCAGGATCTTGGCGGCCTGTGTGCGATTCCCACCTGTGAGTTTGAGGGCCTTTTCGATGAGATTGCGCTCCATCCATTTGGAGGCTTTTTTGATAGAAAGGTCCTCGTCAGACCCAAGATAGGGGGGAAGTTTTTGAGCTTTCATCATATTTTCAGGGAGCTCGGCGGGTGAAATCCATCTACCAGGTGCAAGCAATATGGCTCTTTCGATGACGTTTTCCAGTTCCCGGACATTACCCGGCCAGGTGTATTCAATTAAAACAGGCATCGCCTCAGAAGAAAGCCCCTGAATGTTCTTTTTCAGTTTCTTATTAAAAATGTCGATAAAGTAACCAACCAGAAGGGTAATGTCTCCTCGTCTCTCTCTCAATGGAGGAAGATGAATGGTCATGACATTAAGCCTGTAAAAGAGGTCCTCTCGGAATCTGCCCTCCTTTACTTCCTCCTCCAATATCTTTGACGTTGCCGCAATAACCCTGACATCGATTTTCTTAGAGCCAACATCCCCCAGAGCCGTGATTTCTTCTTCCTGAAGAACGCGCAAGAGCTTTACCTGCAAAGACGGGGGCATTTCTCCGATCTCATCCAGAAAAATGGTCCCTCTGTCAGCCTCCTCAAAGTGTCCTAGTTTGTCCTTTACAGCGTCTGTGAATGCGCCTTTTTTGTATCCGAACAATTCACTTTCAAGGAGGTTTTCCGGGATACCCCCGCAGTTAATACTTACCATTGGCCCGGATGCTCTGGGGCCGTCCAAATGTATGGCCCTGGCAAACAACTCCTTTCCGGTACCGCTTTCTCCGGTGATAAGCACCGTGGTCTTGTGTTCAGACACCTTACTGACAAGATCAAACACATGGGCCATGGCCTCACTTCTGGCAACAATGTTTCTAAAAGAGTATCTTTTTTCGATCTCATCAATTTTTGTTTTCAGCCTGACGTTTTCCTCTTTTAACCGTTCCCGCTCGTCGGCCTTTTTAAGGGTCAAAAGAACCTCGTCTTTCTTAAAGGGCTTGGATATGTAATCATAGGCCCCCTCTTTTATGGCCTCCAAAGCGGTTTCAACAGTTCCGTAGGCGGACATCATTATATAGGTCTTTTCAGGATACTTTTCTTTTGCATGCTGAAGGAAGGTCACTCCATCCATACGAGGCATCCTGATATCGCAGAGAATAAAATCAAAATCAGACCGGTCCATCAACTGGAGACCGCTGGCCCCGTCTGCTGCGCTTTCAACGCCGTAACCAGCCTTGGTCAGCAAGACTTCCAGCATATGCCGCATGTTCTCTTCATCGTCAATGATAAGCACTCGTTGTTTAGGCATAATTTATACACCTTGAGAAGTTTTTTGGGGGTTTACGATCAATTCTATCATCAAACAAGCATCCGGAGTTAATCGGCGGACCTTCAAGGTACCAAAAAAAACAGGCTGCCTCCTCTATGGGTGGCAATTTTACTTATCGATCTGATGATAAAGGGGGAGATCAATGATTATGGTTGTCCCTTTTCCTACTGTACTTTCAGCGCGAATTGTTCCCCCCAATCCTTCCAAAATCCTGTAGCAGACAGACAGGCCAAGTCCGGTTCCTTTGCCAGGTTCTTTAGTTGTATAAAAGGGATCAAAGATATGACCAAGTTCTTGCTCCGGTATGCCAGACCCTGTATCCGTGAATCTGAGTTCCATGGAATCATCCATCACAGGGCTCTCTATCGTCAAGACCTTAGCGCTGACATCATCAGAGCCCTCGTCGCCCTCCATGGCATCGGCAGCATTCATGACAATATTTAGAAAAACCTGTCTCAATTGATCGGGATCTGCCCAAACAGTATCTTTGGTCGCTTCAAGCACTGTCTGCACCTGTATGCCAGCCATCATGGGCTGAGGTTTAAGCATATCTATAAGGTCCAGGATCAGTTTATGGACGCTTGTTTCCTTCTGCTCACCGCTTGTGAGCCTGGAAAAGTCAAGGAGCTGTCGGATAATGTCATTTATTCGTATGATTTCTGATTCTATTCGGTTCAGGAAATCACTTTTCTCCTCCTGAGTCAGACCGTCCTTCTTGATCAAATCAAGGTATCCCAGGATGATTCCTATTGGGTTACCGATCTCGTGTGCCACACCCGTCGCCAATCTGCCCACTGACGCAAGTTTTTCAGACCTGATGATTTCGCTTTGGGCTTTTTTGATCTCCTCATTGGCCTTTTCCAGGGAGGAGATATGGCTCTTTAACTCTTTCTTGTTTTCCTCAAGGCGTTTGAGCATCATATTCAGGGATCGAAAAAGCTGGCCGATTTCGTTTCTGGGCGGCTCTGCCAATTGCGGAAAAGGCTCTCCGTCCTTGAATTCATCAGTGATCTGCAAAAGCGCGTAGATTGGCTTGACCACGGTTCTGGAGAGAAGATAGATCCCAAACAGGACAAGAACGATGGTATTGAGGAATATGTAAATGAGAATGATTTTTTCTGATTTTCGCAATACCTGGTAAACAGGACCAAGATGTGCACAGATGGTGGCGGCACCTATGATACGGCCCTGAGCGAATATGGGCGCAGTGACATTTACCCTTTCATGGGCGAGCCAGATTATACCCCAGGTGCTGCCATAAAAATCAAAAGCCCCTTTTCTGGTTGCCACAGCCTCGCGGGACATGGAGAGGGCCTCTTTCTCGGCCTGGCCCCATGATCCTGTGCTGAGTACTTTGACCCCTTCCTTGTTTACTATAAGGGCCTCTGAAAAGTGACCTTTCTGCAATAATTGCGTAATTTCCCTTCTAAAAATCGGGGCAGAATCGAGATTAGCCAAATTTTTGTTCATATGGATAATCGAGTATTCCACCTTTTTTTCCAGCACATGTAGGAGCAATCGGCCTGTGTCTATTTTGGCCTGTATGAGGTCTTTCTCTGAAAATTTAATCATAACTACATTGATAAGCAGCATGGCAGAAATAATCAGAAAGGCCAGATGCGTCAAAATACCTGTTTTCAAGCTGTAAAACGGAAATCGCAAGACCAGACCTCACCTACAGAAGTAACCCAATGTACCAGTTTGTCAGTTGAGGGCCAAAAAAGATATAAAAGAGCGCGCCAAGAGACAGAAAAGGACCAAAAGGGATTCTGACCCGATACCCTTTGCCGGCCGCGAGAAGGAAAACAGACCCGATGATGGCACCTGTGAGTGAAGATACCAGCAGAACAAAAGGCAGGGATCTCCAACCCATCCATGCGCCTATCATAGCCAGCAGCTTTACGTCGCCTCCTCCCATGCCCTGTTTTCCTGTGAGCTTCTCATAAATCAGGCCGACAAGAAAAAGCGCTCCGCCACCCCCAATGATGCCGATAATTGAATCAAACCACGAAACATTTCCAGGAATAAAAGCGGCTGCCAATCCTGCAACGATACCTGGTATTGACAGTACATCCGGAATAATCTGGTGGTCAAGATCAATAAAACTAATGGTCACAAGGGTTGCAGCAAACAAAAAAAAGAGAAGGTATTGTAAACTGAGTCCATACCTGATAAACAAGGCAAGACTCAGCAATCCGGTAATGGCTTCTACGGCCGGATAGCGCCAGGAAATCGGGTGGTGACAGTGCCTGCATCTGCCTAACAAAAGAAGGTAGCTGATCAGGGGAATATTGTCGTAAAACCTGATTTTTTTCCCACAGTTGGGGCAACTGGATGACGGACGAATAATTGATTTTTCGAGCGGGATGCGATAAATGCATACGTTCATAAAGCTCCCCAAAGCCAGTCCAACCAAGAGGGAATACAGAGCAATTAATAAACCAAAATCCATATGAGTGCTTCCTGATTCTAAGAGATGGCTAAAAACAAACCCCCAGTGATAAATAAAAAAACCCTGATGCTTTCCATCAACGCGGATAATCCCCAACAGCGCCTGATCAACCGGGTCTGCGAGGTCCTTGAAGAAGGGGGGCTGATTGTCTATCCTACCGACACCTTTTACGGAATAGGGTGTAATCTTTTCAATAAAAGGGGAATACAGCTTATCTACAGGTTGAAAAATCGCCCACTCAAGAAACCTTTCTCTTTTTTATGTGACAGCCTCAAGGAGGTAAGCCGTTATGCCCTGGTTTCCAATTACGCGTATAAAACCATGAAACGGCTTCTCCCCGGTCCGTACACATTTATCCTGGAGGGCACCAGACTGGTGCCAAAAATCATGTTGACCAGGCGAAAAACCGTAGGAATCCGTGTGCCTGATAACAAGATTTGCCTGGATATCATACGAACCTTTGGCCGACCTATCATAAGCACGAGTGCAGTGTTTGATGACCCCCAATCCATAGAAGAGGCGTATGGATCTTTTCTCGACGTTATCATCGATGGTGGGGTGCTCTATCAAAGCCCTTCCAGTGTAGTTTCTTTAATTGATGATATACCAGAGGTCATTCGGGAGGGGAAAGGAGATGTCAGCGGCTTTCGATAGCTTAGCGCAAGCCCTTAGCCCCCAACAAGACCGCTCCATCGATATTCTATCCGGGTTTTCATGCCTTGAATCCGTTTAGCAATGGAATCAGCGGCTGACCCAAGGAATAGGTCCCATAGGTCCAATTTGCTTTTTTTGGGATATACCAGCGTCACATCCCCTCTAATGGTGGCCATATTCTTGGCAAGTTCCACGGCGTCTTGGAAATTACCCAAAACATCTACAAGTCCCAATTCCTTGGCCTGAGCTCCTGAAAAAATACGACCATCAGCAATCTCACGAGTTTTCTCCAGGGAGAGATTCCTTCCGCTGGCCACTGCCTCTACAAATTGTTTCTGAATATCAGCTATTAGGGCGCCAATGAGTTCTTTATCCCGAGCAGTAAGTTCCCTGTGCGGGGAACCAATGTCCTTGAATTCCCCGCTTTTTAGAACTTCAAGTTTAATGCCTATTTTATTTAGAAGTTCCTCGAACCTGACAAATTCCATGATAACACCAATGCTGCCAGTGATAGTTCCCGGGTTGGCCACAATCTGTTTAGCTGCCGCAGCGATGTAATACCCCCCTGATGCTGCTACTCCTCCCAGGGACGCAACGACTTTTTTAGTCTCCACAGTTCTCAGGACTTCCCGGTATATTTCCTGGGTAGGCCCGACTGCGCCGCCTGGTGAGTTTATCCTCAAAATGATTGCCTTTATACCTTTATCCTTTCTGAACCTCATGAGTTGTTCTGTGATAGCCTGGGAGTCCAAAATTGCGCCTTCTATAGGAATGACCCCTATCTTAGAGCTAAAGGACAGGTTCGAGGAGGGGGTAAACACTTTAAGGACAATGATCATGGCTATGCCTAATACAAGGCCAACGCCCGCAAGGATGCCCAGAACTATCAGTATGGGATGCTTTTTTCCTGCCATTGCCTACAAGGTCGATTTGAGTCGGACCTTCTCCATATTCGAAGGTTCACGCCAAAAGAACTGTATGGAGCCATGAAAAGTGGTCAAGCACAATTTATTGGGCAGAAGCACATAGAGTTCAAGTTGGCGCTTATGGGATCGAGCGTCAAGCGGTGGTACCATCGTCTTCAGATAATATTTTTTCGGATGAGCTGTCCGCGGGTTCAACCTGTGGACCGGATTCTGTTTCGGATATTTCGGCCTCCTGTGATTCTGCAGTCTCAGATTGGGCTTGCTGCCCTGTATGAACCATCTCTTCTCTTAATAAATCTCCCAGGTTAGATGTGGCCCCCTTGTTGCTTTCCATATAGCTTTTAAAAATGTCTTTTTCACTGCTTTCTTCTAATTTCCTGATGGAAAGTCCTATCTTTTTCTCCTCTCTTGAGACGTTCAAGACCTTGGCCTGAATCACATCATCAATTTGAAATCTCGATAAGGGATTTCCCCGTTTCTCTGTGGCGACTTCGGAGATATGAACAAGACCCTCTATGCCTTCCTCCAGTTCAAGGAAGAGACCAAAATCGGTCACGTTAGTCACAGTCCCGGTCACCCGTGTGCCCGGCTTATATTTCTCCGGAATCTCATCCCAGGGATCCGATGTGAGCTGTTTGATACCGAGTGAAAAGCGTTCATTTTCTTTGTCAATGCTCAGAACAACAGCCTGGAGTTCCTGTCCTTTTTTGCAAACCTCAGAA
>JAKLQB010000935.1 GCA_022013615.1 Desulfobacterales bacterium
GGGATTTCTCTATTTTCATCTACCAAACTGGCCTTTATTTCAAAAGGTTTTTGATACATTTCTTATTGCAACCCCTTAATTTCTACTCTCTTATCTCTGGTTTGGAATATTTCTAACGCCGAAAAACTGAGATCTTGCCATTTCAATAGTTTTTTGTAGAGGACAGTAACCTGGGCTTTACCGCTCTTGGCTCTTTCCAGGATTTTGATAACAGGCGTGATGGTAGAAGAATTCATGTAATCCAACTTCTGGAAGTCCAGGATGATCTGCTTTTTGAGGTCGCTACTCTTGTTAAGAAGACCTACAAGAATGGGCGTAATGAATTTTCCAGGATTACGATCTACGCTCTTCCCGCTCCAGTAAGCAACGATGGAGTCATTATCTTCCTGCACCTCTATTCTCAATAGATTACTAACAAATGATTCTCTTTTTCCCATTATCATCTCCAATAATCAGTTAGAAATTTGCGACGGCTGATACGTTCAAAAGATCATCTTCACCCAGAAAAAAATCAAGAATCGCCTTCCCTTCGTAGGCTATTCTAGTAAGGCCTAAACCACTTTCTTCGTCACTCAGCGGTTTTTTGGAAACTGTTTTTAATCTTTCAGCATAGGCTTGGAACGGGTCTTGATATCCTCTAATCCATTGGATCGTTTTATCCAATTCCTTTAGGTGCTTATAAGCTGTTTCATCAATTGGATTGATTATTTCAGCTATGACTATATCCTCATCAACATGAATATCTACAGTCACTTTATTTTTTTGCGGCGTGAATTTGCCGTATTTCATGCTATTCTCAATTAGCTCACTGATCACCATTGTAAGCGCCTGAACTGAATCACTTGTCAAGCCATGGGACTCCAGAAACCTGGAGCTCTTATTTCTGATCTTTTCGATCTCGCCCCATTTTGCTTTTACGGCTAATTTCATAGACCTTTTCATAGATCTTTGTTCTCCTGACACTGATGGTTTTTCAACAAAAGGGTTGTTAGGCCTTAACGGGTTCATAAGTGCGGTGACTTGGAGCAAGCCCCACAAGTATGGTATCGGCAATTACTTAGGAAACTTGAGTAATAAGAGTGAATTATTGGTTACTGAACTATCTGCAAATCTGGTGCCATCAGTTATGTGCGTATCATGAAAAAGAAAGTCGTCTTTTGTTTCTAACAGCCTGAATTTACAACGTATACTGGTCATGGATTGGGGTTTTGGGCTTTCAAAAATATTTGGAAATGGGAAGGTTGCTTCTCTTGAACAATTATTGATAAAAATTGAAAAGAACTTTTAATAAATCCCTTTTCGTTCACAGACGAAACGCATTCTCTTGCAATGTTGCGGAAATCGAAAAGAAGGAACGAAATTATGGATTTAAGATGAGTGGAAATGCTTAGAATATGATTATCATAAACAGGCCCATTGCGTCCGGATAGTGGTATTTTTATGTTTCAGGCAATATGGGGCAGGTTCATTAGGCTCTGTTTTTTGTCGGCATTTTTCAGATAGAATAACCTTACCCGCCCCGCCAGGTCGCTTCGCAAGCCGGACATAAAAAAACCAAACAAAACCTTCCATATAGTCCATTTTGATCAGTTCAAATTAAACCTAAACCCGTTCATCGGGATAATCCTTAATTCAATTCAATAAATTTATCAGTAAATTAAAAAATGATCTATACTGCTGAAAATGGTGGCATCTATTTTGCCGTCTACTTAAATCTATGATTTATGAATAGTGGGAAACTTCAATGGCTAGTTTTTTCTTATCTAAAGCAGGTACGAAATAACCCTTTAAGGAGGATTATTTCCCTAAATGCAGTGTAAACAACACCCAGATCGAAAAGCAGAATACATCTGCCTCAACTGCTATGCCCCAATTTGCAGTGATTGTGCTGAGGAGATTAGGCCGGGGGGTTATCATTGTTTTCGTTGCCCGAATCCCAGTCCCTCCCACTCCGAGGCCCTATAAAGATCACCACGAGTACTGCCTCTTTTTTACAGAGGGCACCTGCAAGGAATGTATTTCACGATGCCCGGTGGGGGCTATCACAGAGAAGGGTAAGGATAAGTCGACTTGCTATCGACATCTTTTTCAGACTACCAAAGACTATGTGACACCCAAGTATGGTTTCGACGGCTATGGCTGTGGTCTATGTCAGACTGGGGTTCCCTGCGAGTCAAAGATCCCTTTGAAACAGGATGTAGAATGAGATTTTCAGTGAGACTATGTGATCGATGAAAACGAAAGGTTAATTTAGGTAGTCTTCAGTTTGATAGAACTGTGGTTTGCTGCATGAAATCTATAATTACTTGATATTTCATGTTTTATTCTGGAATCTTCAATGGAATCGGGAAAGGCCCCGATAAAACCTATGGCAGTATTTTAAAAAAAAAATATGAATCCGAAATTAATGGGATCTTTTTGAAGTCTATACCGCAATAGAGCTCTATAATGCTCCGTAAAATCATAAGTTTTCCAAGGGTAGCGATAGGGTTTAACAGAATACTAACATTGTGACCATGGCCCTTACGGCCTAATTGTATTCAATGAAAGTAGAACATCCGCTAATTGCTCCCCCTTTGGTTATAAAACAAAAAAATTAAAATTATAACCAATTGGATCTGTCGATTTTTCATAAACCCATAATATTCAGAAATGGAACCCAACATTGTCATGGCGGAGGTTGAGATGAGTAAGCAACCAACCATTATCACAATAGAGTACCTTACATAGCAGGTAATTAATGAAAACCTCACTATTTTTTGATCCATACAGAGTGGGCAACGAGGCCAAACTTTTCCAGTGCATGGTTTAGAGTCATACCGAGTGGGCTGCCTTGACTCATAGGTGGTTTTGTATCCCAGTGTAGGTGGATAGCAAAGTCATTGGGTACTAAAATGCTATCATAGACTGTGACCTCTATTAGACCGGGGGTATTTTGGACATTTGCAGCTAAGTGCACAAGTAGGAGGAGAGCATCTTTCTCCTTGCTAACTCTAGCCTGCAATTTGATAATTTCTACCCACCTCATCCGAGTCTTCACTTTCACAGGCTTCAGCTAAAAGTTTTAAAAGGAGAAATCTGTCCTATGTCTACAGATAAATTAGGTGGTATTCCTTATGAGGACTTCCGTTAAACACTTCCTTGACAGATCTAATTATACAAATCCGGTCTTCTGTTATTAAATACAGGTATTTGACGACGCAATGCCTCCTGGGAATCCAGATCGATTTCAGCACATATAATTCCTTCCCTTTCCGGTGCCGTCGCAAGGGAAATTCCCCAAGGATCTACGACCATGCTTTTTCCCACAAACGAGATCCCCTCATAGTCTCCGATGGCATTTACTGCCACCACAT
The DNA here is from genome assembly GCA_022013615.1 of Desulfobacterales bacterium. The sequence goes on from JAKLQB010000935.1 coordinate 3,357, forward strand.
GGATCAGGTTCTGCACAGCTACTGCCCTGACCAGAATCTCCCAGTGCCCCGATGCTGCAAGAAAGGCGGAAGGGACAAAAATAATATCCGCGCCCTTTAAGGCTAATATGCGATAAAGTTCAGGAAAGCGGAGATCATAGCAGATTGTTATGCCTATGGTCCCGAAATCGAGCTCAAATATAGGGGCATCTTTTCCGGCCGTCGTAGTATCTGATTCTTTGACACCAAGAGCATCAAAAAGATGGACTTTGCTGTAAGACCCAAGTAGATCCCCATTCCGGTCAAAAAGGACGCTGGTATTGAAATTCCCCTCATCTCTTTTTTCAAAAAAGCTGCCTCCAATTATATAAGCCCCGTACTCTTTTGCCTTTTTGCTTAACTCATCTGTCAAAGCATTTGGTATAGATTCGGCCACCTTGTGGGCATAACAATCTGCTATGA
>JAKLQB010000936.1 GCA_022013615.1 Desulfobacterales bacterium
CGAGCATCCCAGCGATATCCTGGAATACTTTCTGTCCAAGGAAGACATAGCCAAACAGGGACTTGCGGACATTCTGGAGAAAAACTATCTGGACAAGCAGGATGCCCTTAATAAAACCGCCGATGCGTTGACCAAGGCCAGGATAGGAGTTATCTGTGCCGAGAAACTCCACTAACAATCTGGGCATCGTCCTGTTTTTTCTTGAGGGGTTTTGAGGGAAAGCCCGGGGTAATCCTTAATCTATTGGCGGCACGGGAGGATCCAGGGGAAACGCCTTTTGAAAAAGGTGTCCGGCTTTGAGAAGGGTCGCCTCGTCAAAGGGGCGCCCGATTATCTGCATGCCCAGTGGAAGTCGCTGATTGGAAAACCCACAGGGAACACATAATACGGGGTTGCCGGCAAGATTGAAATAGCGTGTAAATCTGGTTAGCGCAGAGCGTACGTTTATCATTCTGTCTGGTCCTATGGATACTTCCTTGCTTTCAATGGGAGGTGCATCCACAGTGGTTCCTGGAACTACTAACAGGTCAACTTGCGAAAAAACATCGGCAAGGACGTCTATTAGTTTGGTTCGAATTCGTAAGGCATGGATATACCGGGTGGCAGGAATGGTCATTCCTATACGTATGCCGGACATAACCTCGTCACCTACATCTTGCGGCCTGTTACGGGCATAAGTTTCAAGGCATGTGGACGCCTCGGAAAATAGCACCGTGAAAGCTGCAATATCATCTTCAATAATTCCGGGGATATCTATCTCACGAACACTCGTCCCAAGTGTTTCCAGCCCTTTTACAGCCTTTAAAACAGCTTCTTTGACATCCTTTCGGAGGTTTTCATAAAAAAAGGTTGTTGGTAAGCCTATTACCAGACCGCTGATGTCTCCTTCCAACTGAGTTGTGTAATCCTGTGCCTTGCGATTAGCACTCGTGAAATCATTTGGGTCATGCCCGGCAATAATCTGCAAGCTCAGGGCAATATCTTCTACATGCCTGGCCATAGGCCCAACGTGATCAAGAGACCATGACAAAGGTAGAACTCCCCTGCGACTCACCAAGCCATAAGTCGGCTTAAGGCCCACTGTACCGCAAAGGCTGCTGGGAATACGAATAGAGCCACCAGTATCAGTTCCGAGGGCCAAAGGTACAAAGCCTGCAGCCAGAGCTGCAGCCGAACCGCTGCTGGAGCCCCCGCACATCCTTGTAAGGTCCCAGGGGTTAAGCGTGGGGCCATAATGAGGATTCCGGCTTGTAATTCCAAAGGCAAATTCATGCATGTTCAACTTACCAATGAGTATGGCACCAGCTTCTCTGAGTTTTTTTACAACATGAGCGTCAGCAACAGGGACATAATCCTTCCAAATTTTGCTTCCTGCCGTTGCGGGGGCCCCCGCTGTATCGAAAAGGTCTTTCACGGCAAATGGTACTCCATGCAACGGGCCTCGCCAATGGCCTGCCATGATTTCATCTTGAGCCTTTTTCGCGTCAGAAATAGCAGCCTCGTTGAACACACGTATAAATGCGTTAATTCTTTTGTCAAAAGAGTGAATACGCTCCAAACAGGCATTGATCACCTCGACCGGAGACACGTCCAGATCCCGGATCATTTGCCCGAGTGTTAAAGCAGATAGACTTGTCAAGGATTGGCTATTCATCAACTTTCCCCTTTAATAGTGCAAACAAATGGGCTGGTTCATACTCGCGTTGGTCGAAAACACCCATCATCTCATAGGTTTTGGCAAGGTTCCATGCAAGTGGAGTGAAAGTTTCAGGGTCTGTATCTCGTGGTAGCCCATAAATTGGGACTTTGATGCTTACGGGATTGGCTTTTTTTGACATTTTTCCCTCCATAGTATAGGTTTCATATCCCCTGTCAGATAAATTTCACCTACTATACATTCTATAAATTGTTCGCAGCCCCAACAGCCATGACAGTTTTAAAAATTGATCCTCAACGAACAGATGATAAGAAAAGGACAATTTTCTGTCAAGTATGCAAACGCAAACCCCATGATAAAATCAAATAAAAGCATAACCCTTTGATTTTATATTATACTTGCCTTATCTTAAAATTTCCCCTCCCCCCTAAAGAGGGATTGAGGTGGATTTTCATCTTCCTGTTGGATTGGACTTTGACGGAATGCCGGGGACTCAGGCATTTGATACCACCACTATCATGTGGGGTAAATCATGTCAGGCATCCCTCGCCTGAGCTACAGAGTTGATCACGCAGCGCTCCAGCGCCTGAGTCAGGAGCGCCTGGGCCGTACCGTACTTGTCTCCGACCATACCCAATGGAGCACCCGACAGAAAAAGCTTGCTCAAGCCCTTGAGATCGGCGAAACTCTCGGGCAAAAAGGGTAATACACCACCAAACAACCTAACTGTCTGAATTTTCTATGGTCGCGCCTTGGCCTAAGAACATAAACCGGAAACTCAGGCTAGTTTATAATTATTTTCCTCATAAATAGAGGATATTTATATGATAAAAGAAGTGGATATTTCCATTCCCCCAGACTTTATTAAAAACTACGATTTCATTAAGAAACAAGCCTCTAAAAAGCTTAAGCTAAATTTTAACGAAATCAATTCAATAGCTATTCTAAAGAGGTCTATTGATTCTCGCAAAAAGCCAGTCTTTCATTTAAGAATAAAAGCGTTTGTAAATGAAGATCCCCAAACCGATAAAATTAAGTTTAATTTCCAACCTGTTAAATCTGACAA
>JAKLQB010000105.1 GCA_022013615.1 Desulfobacterales bacterium
GGATCCCAGATGAGGATAAGCAGAGCGGCCTTGAGCTGAAATGGGTAAAGGACGGGTTGTTCGGAGCTTGCACGGGTCAGCATTTGTTAAAGATATACTGGCCGACCTTGCGTAATGGTTTCAAATATATGTCCAGGGATAAGGCTTTAGACCATTTACTTCCCAGGCCAGCCTGTCATTGCGGTTGGCTAATAAACGATTTTTCAGCGAGGCATTGCTCATTCCTCCAGTACGCATCTTGACCAGGATCTCAGGGATATAAGCTGTAGTGATCCTATGCCTGACAAGAAATCTCAGCATCAGTTCATAGTCTGCGGCTGAACCTAAATCCAGATTGAAAAGCCCATATCTTTCATAAACGCTTCGACGCACAAAAAAAGTGGGATGGGGCGGCATCCAGCCCCAGTAGAACTGTCGGACACCATACGAGATCGATCGCATAAGGGAAAGCATCGGTGTAGACCGCAGTGCTTTAATAAAGATTTGGTTGCACGAAAGCGTGAAAAAAGAGAAGGTCTCAAAAAGGGTTGTCTTACAAGGCTGCTGACCCTACAATTTCCCTACTCGACAGTGAAATCACCTCAACCTGACGGTGTTTTCGTCGGGCCTCCTCAACCAGTGCCTCCAGTTGTTCCGCTATGCTATCCGAGATCCAGTCCGCTCCGCACTGAGAGCAAATAGTTGCCGTAACATCTCTAACTACAACCACACCAAAACCAAAATCAACGGTAAAAGTTGTTTTTCCCGGCATCTTCGTACCACTACACAAAGGGCACAATGTCGATGGCTGTAATTCTTTCACTTTTTCCTCCTTACCTTAAAACCTGGCTTAAAGTGTTTTAGATGCGGCTCATAAGCAGTGATAATAAATAATATTTGATTAGCAGTGTCATAAGAAAGGACTACATGGATTGGCCTTTGGCCTATCCAACCCAAAAATAATGCACTTGGAAAAGGTTGATCATCAGGATAATCTTCGATGATTTCACCATTCATGACTACTTCAAGTACTCCTGAACGAGAAATATCTCTTTCAAGCATTCGTTCCAGGCTATGTCTTTGCCATTCGATGCGCCTGTTTTTAATGGCATCCCTTAACGCGTCAATTTCTATAATGGCAAATACCTCCCCGACAAATTTCTTTTATCGTACCTGTTCACGATATTTATGTCAACACGCTAAAAAACACAGTGTTAACCTGCGGACCAAAAGTGTTTACCCCGTTAAATGTTTTTTCTTTTTATTTAACTGGGGCCTTGATTCCTCCTACCTTCAGCCTTCAGCCTTCAGCCTTCAGCCTTCAGCCTTCAACTTCCGTGTCTAATATTTTTCTTTTTGAGTTCTTTCTTTTCGCTTTCAGCTTTGAGCTTTCACCTTTCAGCTTCCATACTTTATCCAATAACCTATCAATTTTACCATTTCTTCAAGAATCAGTTTGATCCGATGTGCTTGCAGATAGTGTCCGGTTTCAGCCGCTTCAGGCGTTAATAAAAGACTATAAATCAGACAGGATTAACCCCAGTACGATGGTTCCCACCTACGGGGCAGGCAGGATTTTTTTTATTTTTCTCAGTCTCCAGACGAGACTGAGAAAGTATAATCCCGCTCTTCCAACCTTTGGCCATGTTTAAGCTAAACTTTTGCCGCTATTGTCCAATTAGTTCCCCTCGAAGA
>JAKLQB010000937.1 GCA_022013615.1 Desulfobacterales bacterium
CAGCCGGATCAGGGTTGGGCCTGGCCATCACCAAAAAAATCATTGAAAGGCACGGCGGAACCATTGAAGCCGTAAATTCGGATGAGGGATTGAAAATTCAGATACGCCTCCCTGCAGATAAGTCGGAGAGAGGAATTTAGTGGGGAAATTATGAGGATTATCGGATTACTGCAAGGCCTTATTATTCTTCTGGCTGTTTCCCTTTTTTGTACGGATTCAAAGGCTGAACCCAATCTCTGGAAGATGCTTGATGAAGGTCTTTATTTGGGGGAATTTGCTTCCACGCTGAAGTCCAGTATCTCTAACTTTCCAATAACGATCCTGAAAATTAATCCGGAATTCTATTCCTTTAAACTCCTGTGTGCCTCAGAGCATGACGGTAATATGAGGACAGCAAAACAGTGGTGCAATGAATTTGGCCTTTTGGCAGCCATCAATGCGAGTATGTATCAGGACACAGACCCTCTTAAAAGCACAGGGTATATGAAGAACTATAACCACATTAATAACCCTCATATCAATCCCGCTTTCGGGGCATTTATGGCCTTTAATCCGGTTGATTCCTCCCTGCCTGAGCCACGGTTTGTTGATCGGCGGCTTCAGAAAGACTGGAAAGCTCAGATAGAAAAATACCATACCGTGGTTCAGAACTATTGTATGATAAGTAAAGGGGAAAGGAAGGGATGGCCTCAGCAGCAAAAACTGTACAGCACCGCTGCCGTGGGGATGGATAAAGATAACAATGTCTTGTTCATCCACAGCCCGTCGCCCTATTCGACCCATGATTTTATTAATATTCTTCTCTCACTTCCCATTGACATTGATAGCGCAATGTATCTCGAAGGAGGGCCCGACGCTACATTGTATATTAGCCCAAAAGATATACAGACTAAGAGCGAAGGACGGTATGGGTCCTTATTCGGGAAAAATTTTGGCGACCTATCGACTTTGACCCTTCCCAATGTAATTGGGATTGTAAAACGAAAATAGGTCTGCTTGCCACCATTTTTACGCGAGGAAAGAACACTTGCCAGCATTTCAAGAACAAAAAATTGGTGTACTCTACGCCCTGGCGGCATTTGGGTTCTGGGGTATTGTTCCCGTCTATTTCAAGGCAGTGCAACATGTGGCGCCGCTTGAAATCCTCTGCCACCGGGTGGCCTGGTCGGTTCCCTTTACGGCATTGCTCATCACCCTGGGCAGGGATTGGGGAGCCCTGGTAAGGGCCGTCTCCACCAGAAGGGTACTGGGCACGCTCTTTTTAAGCGCCATTCTTGTGGCTACCAACTGGTTCATCTTCATTTATGCCATAATCACGGACCGTTTACTTCAAGCAAGCCTGGGTTACTTCATCAATCCACTTGTCAATGTTTTATTGGGGATTGTGTTTCTAAAGGAGAGACTGCGGCCCTGGCAAGTTTTGGCGGTGTTTTTGGCAGCGGCTGGCACATTCAATCTGACGGTCAATTACGGCATGTTACCATGGATCTCCCTGACATTGGCATTCAGTTTCGGTTTCTATGGCCTACTCCGAAAGACCGTCCCGGTCGAATCAGTCAACGGGCTCTTCATTGAAACCAGCCTGCTTTTCCCCTTTGCCGTCGTCTACTTGTTGTACCGGGCGGTGAAAGGAGTTGGCGCCTTCGGGGTCATTGACTGGCACACGACCACTCTTCTGTTACTTGCAGGGCTCGTGACGTCCTTGCCCCTGGTATGGTTTACGAGCGCGGCCCGCCGTCTTCAATACACCACAATCGGAATCGTACAATACCTCGGCCCCAGCCTTCAGTTTCTCCTGGCGGTGCTCTATTACCACGAGCCCTTCACCAGTGTTTACTTAATAACCTTCGCCTTCATTTGGGCTGGGCTGGCGATTTTCATTGCAGACTCACTTTTTTTACAGCGAAGGAACCCAACCCGGCGAAGCCGGAACCAAATTGAATATTGACGATTGAATATTGAATATTTGTGGTATCGCTTCGCTCTGTCTTTTCTATTAAAATCGATAGAATTCCTTAAATATTCAGTCTGGCTATGGCATAAATCATGCGCAAACATTGGGCAAAAGGGGACGTTTTGAAATTGGCTCATGAGTGAATTGACAGGCTGGGGGTAGTTTTGGTAAAGGTTCATACAAGACAAATGTGATATGGACTTTTTTATGCCAGTTAAATTTTGAGGATACTCTGATGGCCGTTTCAAGAGAAAAACCTTCATGGTTGAGGCGCAGAATCCCGGCACCTGGCCGTAACGCAACAGTGGTGGCTGCTGTTAAAGGCAGGGGGCTTCACACTGTCTGCGAGGAGGCCCATTGTCCCAACCAGATGGAGTGCTTCAGCCGGGGTACGGCCACTTTCCTCCTTCTGGGACCGAGCTGCACCAGGCGTTGCACCTTCTGCGCTGTGGATAAGTCAAGTGTTCATCCGCCGGATTCCGGCGAACCGCTTCGCACCGCCCAGGCAGTGGCCCAGATGGAGTTAAACTTCTGCGTAGTGACTATGGTAACCAGAGATGATCTCCCGGATGGTGGGGCAGGCCATGTTGTCCGGACAATCGAGTCCATCCTGAAGGAATGTCCTGGAGTTGGAATCGAAATACTTATTTCTGATCTTGCCGGAAACCGGGATGCGCTCGAGACGGTGCTCATAGCCCGACCGGAGGTGCTTAATCACAACCTGGAAACTGTGCCCCGGTTATACCCCCGTGTACGCCCTCAGGCCGATTACCGACGCTCGTTGGAACTCCTTGCACGGGCTGCTGCACACATGCCGCCCATGGTTATCAAATCCGGCCTGATGCTGGGCCTGGGCGAAAAAAAGGATGAGGTCCTTCAGGCTATGGATGATCTGAGGAACTCGGGCTGCCACCTGCTCACCTTGGGACAATACCTGGCCCCTTCCGACCAACACCATCCCATCGTCCGCTATGTCCCGCCCGAGGAGTTTGATGAATACCAAGGAGAGGCCCTTACACGCGGATTTTCCGGGGTTGCCAGCGCCCCTCTGGTCCGGAGCTCGTATAAGGCCGACCAGCTCTACATGACAGCTCGCAATAGGCTTCCGATTTAATAGCCGCTGGCAAGGTATAGGAATTTTCTTAATTCGTTCATTGGAACAGGCATATTGATTTCAGTTTTTTTACCTACCGATAGGTAGTTTTATTCTTGACTATCAGGAAACCTTGCAATAAAATTGCTGTCTCTTTCATTTTTAGAATATAGGTTCGTTTATGAAACAAAGTAGGAAGAAGATCAACGGGAGTAATGCAAGGGAAAGGCTGTTGGAGGCAGGGACAGCACTTTTTGCCGAAAGGGGCTATAATGGTACTTTTATCAGAGAAATTGTGGCCCGGGCCGGTGTGACCAAACCGGTCCTTTACTATTATTTTAAGAGCAAAGAGGGAATGTTTTACACAATTTTGGACGGCGCCGCCGAGCAGCAGGAGGTCATCCTGGCCGAGGCCCTTAAAGCCCCTGGCACGGTGCTGGACCGGCTTATTTTTCTCTATCGCCGCATTTATGAAGGCCTGATAGAGCATCAAAACCTGTTTAAGATGATTCATAACCTGGTCTTTGGTCCGCGTCAGGGAGCACCCGATTATGATCTTGAGCAATATCACCGTCGCATGGTTGATGCAATAAAGACAATTTATTTAGAAGGGCTCGCACAGGGTGAGGTAAGGGAGGCGGATGAGGACCAGGTGGCCATTCTTGTTCTGAGCCTGCTCGACTTCTGCCTTCATTTAGAATATGTGCATCCGGAATCATCAGACCCGGAGAGGCCTGAGAGCCTGTTGCGCCTGGCTTTCCGGGGCCTGGGATAGATAAATATTCCGGTAAGTTCTCAATAAGTCCAGGCTATGTTAGAAAAATCCCCCTCAATCCCCCTTTGCAAAAGGGGGAAGCAGTCGGAATGCCCGAACTTATTGAGATGTTACATATTTAAGCCTAATAAAGGTAGACGAAATATGGACAAATCCGATTCGAAGACAAAGGTCCTGCGCTTCCTGTGGGGCATTTTTCCCTGGCTAATGGTTGGTCTTATCCTGGGTTTAATTGTGATCCTGGGCGGGAGGATCATTGAGGAGCAGGGTCGCCTGGCAGAGGCCAAAAAAGCGGCCATGAAAAAAGAGGTGCCGGCTGTCAGGGTAATCACCCTGACCCTGAAACCCGAACGGCTTGAGGACAAGATCAGCCTGCCGGCCGAGATAGAGCCTTTCGAGGACCTCTGGGTCAAGGCCGAGGTGGGAGGTCAGGTGGTAAGTATCCCGGTTAAAGAGGGGCAGGGGGTAAAAAAAGGTCAGCTCCTGGTCAAGCTCGATGACCGTGACTACCGTTCCCGGCTGGCCAGAATCGAGGCAAACTATAGACTGGCCAGGCAGGATTATGAGCGCATGGCCGTCCTTGTAAAAGAGAATATCGCCGCTGAGAGCAAGCTGGAAGAAATTGAGGCCCGGCTTGAGGACCTTCGCGCCCAGCGCAGCGAAGCCCAACTGGCCCTGGACCGCACGGCCATCACTGCCCCCATTAGTGGGCGGCTAAATGAGATCAAGGCCAAGCAGGGTGACCTTCTGGATGTAAATCAGCAGGTGGCCAAAATATTACAATCCCAAAAGGTCAAGGTGACGGTGGGTGTTCCCGAAAGCGACGTATCTGCTGTCTTTGATTTAAATGAGGCCGAGGTCATAATCGAGGCATTGGGGAATCGAAAGGTCAAGGGCAGAAAGATCTTTCTTTCCCGCCAGCCGCGCACAATGTCACGCCTCTACGACCTGGAACTTATGGTCCCCAACCCGGACGGCCGAATCCTGCCAGGCATGTTCGCACGGGTGGAATTAGTCAAAAGAGTGTTTGACAATGCACTGGCCGTTCCCTTGTACGCCGTCATCACCCAGGGCGATGAGCGCTTTGTGTATGTTGAAAAGGATGGTCAGGCCGAAAAAAGGTCGATCAAACTGGGTGTGCTTGTGGGCTGGCAGGTCCATGTGGAGGCCGGTTTGAATCCAGGGGAGAGGGTCATTGTGGTAGGGCACCGCTTTTTGGATGACGGGCAGGCCGTTAAGGTCATCAAGAACGTGAGCCACCCAAGCGAGATTCTGGCGTCATGATCATCTCAGATATGGCGGTCCGCAAGAGGACCAGCGTTGTAGTTCTGGCCATTGTGATCATTATCTTCGGCCTGGTGGCTTATAATTCCCTTCCCCGTGAGTCGTCCCCGGATATCACTATCCCTTACGTGTTCATCAATACCCAATACCCCGGCGTGGCCCCGGAGGATATTGAGCAGGCCATAACCATCCCCATTGAAAAGAAGCTTAAAGGTCTCGAGGCGGTCAAGAAAATCGAATCCTCCAGCACCGAAGG
>JAKLQB010000938.1 GCA_022013615.1 Desulfobacterales bacterium
CACATATCGACCCTGGGGATCCAGTTCCATGTGTTTGTAAAAGAGCCTGATAAATTCCCTGTGGATCATCTCCGCCCCCTTATGGTACCAGCGCCCTTCTTTGTCTATAAAAATCAGGCAGGGTGGTAATTCGTTCATTTCTGTCTTACCCATCATCTTTTTTTTGTTCCAGAAGATCTTTTCCGTCCCCGGTTAGTTTTTCGGGCCGGGGGCTCAATACCCCTATCCTTGAGCCACCCAAGGGCCTCTTTGTGCAGATCTTTCAAAGCAGATCGAACCAGTATGGCCTTGCACATCTCTATCTGGGCCAGCTCGTCATTGAGCCCAATGCAGTGAGATAGCCTTCCAGCCTGACCCGGGTGAGAAGCTATATGGGCCTTGAAGGTTGTCACATCTCTTGTTCGGAGCACACGGTTCAATTTTCGATGAAAATCGGCATAACTCTGCTCTATCTCACGTTCATACATCACGGGAACCTTTCCCAACTCTGAGGCCGACATTTTGCTCCATAGCCCCTCCAGACCTAATGGCTCTGTTTAATGTGTAGCATGATATTTACTTGTTAGGAAAGAGGATAAATTGCATATGGAATGTCTGAACCCTTGAATTCTTTTTTTGGATTCTGGAAAACCTAACGACCGATTAGTAAAAATGCATATATATACTTTTTGCATCATTCAATAAATTGGACTTATAAGGAGCACAATCAGTAGAATCGTGTAAAATATGCTGATATATTCGATAGATAACAGCCATATATTTTTTTCTTCATAAGCGCTATTTTTTTCTTGACAACTTAACGGTCGTTTGGTAAGTATATACCCTACTCCTTATGAACTCTGGAAAATAAGTGAGCTTGTGGGGTCTCATTCTGAGATAGAGGAGACAATCTGTTTTCATATGACATCAATCAAAGAAAAGAAGGTGAGTAATCGTCGACAGGAAATTATCAACGCAGCCATAGATCTTTTTTACGAGTACGGTTACCAAAAGGCATCACTCCGTGATCTTTCCCGTAAAGTCGGGTTAACCCAAGCCGCCATATATTATCATTTCCGAAATAAGGAGGAGATTCTTTACACCATCATCGAAAAATCTTCGAATGAGCTGTATTTCACACTAAAATCATGTTTATCAGGGAAAAAAGACGCTGTTATAGAGCTGAGAGATGCAATCATTCAACATATCCTTTCGATAAAACACGGTAGGAAGGGAGCCAAAATTATCATAGAAGACAAAAGGTTTTTAAGTGGTGAACTGAACAAATTGGTCAAAGAGAAAGAAAGGGCCGTATTTTATCTTTATAAAAATACCCTTGTGGAGCTCCAAAGAATGAAAAGGATAAAAGATGGTGATTTGACTGTGGCAACTTTTGGAATCCTTGGGACGATAAACTGGCTCTATCATTGGTACAGGCCTGAAAAGAACCTATCGCTCGAACAGTTGGCTGAACACATTGTAAGTAATCTGTTTCACGGTCTTTTGAGAGATGGAAAGTAGAAGTAAGGAGGAAGATTCTAAACAAAACCTTAAAAGGGCAAAAAGGAGGAAAAACATGAAAAAACAATCAATTCTTATGGTGGTAATGTTCGTGACCATTTTGGTCTGGACACTTAGTGCAGTGGCCGCTCCGCCGATCAAGATTGGTTCGCCCCTTTTACTGAGCGGGAGGGGTGCGTTTGTTGGGGGAGCTGAAAAAAACACCCTGGAAATGATGGCCGCGGAATTAAATGCGGCCGGAGGAGTAAACGGCAGGTCTATAGAGTTTATTTATTATGATACTGAGGGCAAGCCTGATGCTGCCGTTCGCCTGGTAAAACGGTTAATCCAAAAGGATAAGGTTATTGCCATTGTTGGTATCTCTACCAGCTGGACGGCTCTACCTGTTATTCCCATCATCGAAAAACACGGGATTCCAACTATTATGCTCGCTTCGACTATCCAAATCGTAGAACCTGTCAGAAAGTGGGTCTTCAAAACCCCCGCAGACGATAAGGCCGTTGTATCCAGGCTGCTTAGTTACATCCAATCCCAAGGCACCAAACGGATAGCAATTATGTCCAGCCAGGATGGTTTTGGTGACGGGGGACGGAGGCAACTTCTGGCCCAGGCGAAGGATTACGGTATCGAGATTGTTTTCGACGATAGATACACAATGGAGGATACCGATGTGACACCGATCATTAATAAGATCAAGAAAACCGATGCCCAAGCGGTGGTGAACTGGTCATCCAAAAGGGCACCTGTCATCATGACCATGAACTATCGGCAGGTAGGTTTGGACTTACCGCTCTATCAGAGTCACGCGGCCGTTTCTCAGGACTACCTAAAAGCAACTGGGAAAAACTCGGAAGGTGTCAAGGCCGCGTGTTTTAAGTTTTATGGGGTTGAGGCTTTGCCAGATATCGATCCTCAGAAAAAAGTTACCATAGAGTACCAAGCCGCTTACAAAGAGAAATATGGAGAAGAGGCTAATCAGTTTGGGGGAGGCGCATTTGATGGTTTCAATATGTTAGTGGCTGCTTTGAAAAAAGCCGGGACTGATAAGAACAAACTCCGAGACGCTATAGAACAAACCAAGGGTTATGTTGGAGCCACTGGGATATATAACTATACACCTAGTGATCACGGTGGCCTAACAAAGGAATCCATGGCCATATATCAAGCTATCGGAGGCTGCTGGAAAATAATTGAATAACTAAACAGGGAGACACCCTAACCCAATGAGGGTGTCTCCTCCCATCTCTGGCATAGGAACGGCATTCCATGATAACAGACATTCTCCAGGCAATCTTCGCTGCCCTGCCAGTAGGGTGCATGTACGCACTGGTGGCCCTTGGAGTTGCATTGATATTCAATGCGACCAACATCATCAATTTTGCTCAGGGAGAATTCGTGATGCTGGGCGGTATGACAATGGTCACCCTATATGGCGAAACGCATTGGCCTCTCTATCTTGCCATTCCGGCGACTATCGCCATCACCACTTTTGTAGGCATGGCCCTGATGAAAGTGTCGTATCGCCCTGGCAAGAGCACATCCCTCATCATAGTCTTGATCATCACTATCGGGGCATCCTTGTTTATCTCCGGTTCAGCCCTGCATGTCTGGGATGGCGATATTCACCGATTTCCCCCTTTTTCAGGAGATGCACCACTTAGGCTATTGGGGGCAACTATTGTGCCCCAATCATTGTGGGTTATCGGCCTGACATTTCTGGTGGTAACTTTTCTTGTTATCTATTTCCAGTTTAACATTTACGGCAAGGCCATGAAGGCTTGCTCTCTGGATCGGACTGGAGCAGGTTTGATAGGAATCCGTGTCAAGAGCATGGTCCTTCTCTCTTTTGCTATGAGCGCTGCCCTGGGTGCCGTGGGAGGCATTATCATAACGCCGCTCACCATGATCGATTATTCCGGTGGAATGCTCCTTGCGATCAAAGGGTTTTCAGCGGCTATGCTGGGTGGCATGGGCAGCTTTGTCGGGGCGGTGATCGGAGGGTTTATTTTTTCATTTCTTGAGTCCTTTGCGGCTACCTATGTTTCTAGCGCTTTAAAGGAACTGGTGACCTTCATCGTAATAATCAATGTCCTTCTCTTTATGCCTCGAGGTATCATGGGTCCCAAAGCCAAAGAGGGCCTGGAAGAAGAGAGGGTATTGGAGGACTAATGGACAGTATATCCCGAAGGATTGGCGAATATGTGGCCAGGGCACGTTTTGAGGATCTGAGCCCTGCAGCGGTGGCCTCGGCTAAAAGAAGCACATTGGATACCATGGGTGCGATGGTGGCCGGATCAACAGCACCGGGCGTGGACACTGTGGTAGATCTGGCCAAGGGCTGGGGCGGAATCGAAGAAGCCCATCTGGTTGGTTTTGGCCATAGACTGCCCGCACCCCTTGCCGTTTGGTGTAACGGTACCATGGCAAGAGCCCTGGAGATTGATGATTGCGTTGATTTTCTCCCTGTTCACCCTTCGGCTTCGTCCGTTGCAACTCTGTTGTCTTTGGCCGAGCTGAAGCAAGGATTATCAGGGCGAGATTTTTTAACGGCCCTGGCCGTAGGACAAGATCTGATCATCCGTATGGGTCTGGCAGTTCGGCAAAATGCAATGCAAAGCGGGCGTAATAACCTTTTTAAAATCTTTGGACCTACGGCAGCCCTGGCCCGTGCCATGGGATTGGGTCCGTCAGAAGCTCAAAATGCCCTGGGCCTGGCCTTCTCATTTGCGGTGGGTGACGGACAGTGTGCTATCGATGGTGCTTTATCTTTACGGCTGCAACAGGGCATTGTGGCCCAGGGTGCTTTGTTGTCCGTACTTTTGAGTTCTCGTGGGTTTACAGGGGCAAGGGACTTCTTGCTGGGAAACTATGGTTATCTAAGGGCATTTGAACCAGATCCCCGATTGGAATATCTGACCCAGGACCTTGGCAAAGAATTTTACGGTGAGCGGATTACCATAAAGCCATTCTCTTCATGTCGTGCGACCCACGCTTCCATAAACCTGGCCCTCAGACTTCGAAACGAAACCAACATGGACACAAAATTAATCCGTCGTATAACAGTTCGGACCTGCCCTGAGGTATCTCAATTGGTGGGTGAACCACGGGATGTGAAGATAGCCCCTGGCTCGGTTCCCACGGCCCAATTCTCCATCCAGTTTACTGTAGCCGCAGCCCTTATTCGGGGCGATTTCTTTTTAAAGGAACTGGAGCCGGAGTCCATTAAAGACGATGAAATCCTTGATCTCGCCAGTCGAATCTATGTTGAATCAGATCCTTCCCTAAGGACCGATTTCGTTTTGGGCCGGACAGTAATGGAAATCGATCTGGAAGATCAACCCTCTTTGAAGCAGGAAATTGAATTGCCTCTGGGGAACCCCTCTAAGCCAATGAAATACGAAGCGTGCGCTGAAAAGTTTCTCAAAAGTGCCTCTTATTCGGTGAATCCTTTGCAGACAGAGCGCCTGGAAGAGTTAATTGAAAAGGTGTCTCGAATAGAAGATTTGCAGGATGTATCCGTCCTGATGCCTTATTTGTATTGATGGGTAAATCATGGCTGTTTTTAAAGATAATAATAAACTGGCCTGGTTGCTTGTAACTGCAGGTGTGTTGATCCTGCCCATCATTCTGGGCGAGGGGTATTATCTGTGCGTTATGAACTTTATCGCCCTGTATTCCATTGTAGCCGTAGGACTCTGCCTCCTGGTAGGCTATGGAGGGCAGCTATCCATTTCCCATTCCGCCTTCTTTGCCATAGGCGCTTACGCATCGGCCATCTTCTGTCTTCGTTATGGTCTGCACCCTCTGATTTCAATTGTTTTAAGCCAGGGAATTGCGGTGCCCATAGCATGGGGCATCGGTGTGGTGGTACTCCGGTTGAAGGGCCATTACTTGGCTATTGCCACCCTGAGTTTTACCATCATTGTTGAAGTCTTAATCAAAGAAACGCCGTGGTTGACTGGTGGACTTCAAGGATTGGCTTCCATCCCTTCCATTTCTCTGGGTGATTTCTTGATTGATTCAGATTGGCGTTTTTATTTCATTGCCTGGCCTCTTACCATGCTCTTGCTTTTGTTTGCCCTGAACCTGGTGGATTCACGAATGGGCAGAATATTTAGGGCTACTAAGGAAAGCGAGGATATTGCCCGTCTGTTCGGAGCGGACGTTAAAATGTATAAGGTTAAACTCTTTATCCTCTCTTCAGTGTATGCCTCTTTTGCTGGCAGCCTCTATGCTCATTTTGTGACCTTCATCTCTCCGGTTGCTGGATCGATCATGTTTGCCATAGATATCATTATGGTTCTGGCCTTTGGAGGATTCACGATTCTTTGGGGGGCCATGCTAGGTGCAGCCTCCTTAACCTTTCTCAATGAGTACCTGACTATCTTTGCCGACTACAAGCGGGCTATTTACGGCCTGGCTTTGATAGTGATTATGCTCTTTTTTCCTAACGGGCTACTTGAGGGGCTGAAGGATTCTGCAAGATTTTTACTGCAATCGGCACGGAAGGGGGTGGGGGAGTAATGCTTTCTCTCAGCAGCGTGACCAAGAAGTTTGCCGGGTTGAAAGCCCTTTCCGAGGTTAGTTTTAATGTGGAAAGCGGCGTGATCAAAGGCCTTATAGGCCCCAATGGGGCTGGCAAGACCACACTTTTCAACATCATTACTGGTGTTTTTCCGCCGAGCGAAGGTATGGTCATATTCCTTGGTGAGGATGTCATCCGGAAAAGACCTGAGAGAATTGCCCGATTGGGAATATCCCGAACTTTTCAACAGGCCTTTCTGTTTAAAAGCCTTACTGTTTGGGAAAACGTTATGCTGGGCCGTCATTACCGAACAAAGGCCGAGTTTTTTAGCTGTGGACTCAGGTTTCCTTGGGCCAGGCGGGAGGAAAGGATGATCCGTAAGCAGAGCCTGGAGTATTTAGACATGTTCGGTTTGGCAGACAAAAAGGATAGAATCGCCCATGAACTTCCCATGGGTGAGCAAAGGTATCTGGAAGTGGCTCGGGCTCTGGCCACAGAGCCGAAATTACTTATCCTGGATGAACCGACATCGGGGCTCAATGATAACGAGAGAGCTGATTTCCAGGACATCGTCTGCAGAATTCGAGATATGGGGATTACCCTCTTGGTCATCGAACACCACATGAAATTCATCATGGAGGTCTGCGACGATATTGTGGTTTTGAACTTTGGGGTCAAGATTGCGGAGGGGACCCCTAAGGAAATCCAGAATTCTCAGAAGGTTATTGAAGCCTATTTGGGTACCGAGGAAGAAAGTGATTATTGAAGTAAAGGATATAGACGTCTTTTATGGCAACATTCAGGCCCTGAGACAGATCTCTCTGTGGGTGGACAGGGGTGAGATAGTGGCTCTTATTGGGGCTAACGGCGCCGGAAAATCTACTCTGATGAAGGCTATTGTCGGCCTTATTCCCAAAAGGTCTGGAACCATCTACTTTGAGGATCGGCCAATCACCACAATGCCATCCGCTAATATTATCCGCTTAGGCATATCGGTCGTTGCGGAAGGGCGCCGCTTGTTTGGCCCCCTATCGGTGATGGATAATCTGAACCTGGGAGCATACCTGCGTCTTACGAACAGACAGGGGCAGGAGGTCCAGAAAGACATTCAAACTATGTTTGAGATCTTCCCCCCTTTGAAAGAGCGGAGCAAACAATCAGCCGGAACTCTTTCTGGAGGGGAGCAGCAGATGCTGGCCATCGCTAGGGCCTTGATGGCCAGACCCAAGGCGATACTTATGGATGAGCCATCAACTGGATTGGCACCTCTCATTGTTACTGAGATATTTGGAGTCATCAAACGTCTGAAGCAAGAAGGAAATACAATATTGCTAATTGAACAGAATGCCAGGATGGCCCTAAAGATTTCCGATAGGGCGTATGTTATGGAGTCAGGTCGGATTGCTTTGGAGGGAAATGCGCAGGAATTATTGGAAGTTGACTCAGTACAAAGATCTTATCTGGGTGTTTAATTTTGGAAATTTAGGCCTCGGCTCTTAGGGCTTTATAAAACATATATGCCGAGAGAAAATGAAGTAATGTTATCCAGGGAATATCTCTGCATTATGCCTAAATAATCTTTTTATCATCACTACTATTGAATATCTCATGGAATGGAGAAATAATGGATAGGGTTACATTAGTGACAGGAAGCGGCTCTGGAATCGGTCGGGCCATTGCCTTGGCATTTGCAAAATCAGGACACCCTGTGGTGGTGAATGACATAGTTCGTGAGGCTGGAAAACGGGTCCTTTCCGAGATCGAAGCGGAGGGAGGGGAAGGATCGTTTATTCCAGCAGATATTTCAAATGTTATTCAAGTTAAAAGCATGTTTGAAAAGACTAGAAAAAAGTACGGGAGCGTTGATGTTTTGGTGAACAATGCTGGCGTTCCCGGTCCCTTTTCACTGATAGCTGATATGGCGGATGAAACCTGGCATAAAACCATTTCTATTCATCTCAATGGCACCTTTTTCTGTCTGCGAGAAGCGGCACGGTTAATGATGGTCGCTGGCTTTGGAAGAATCATTAATATGGCGTCCATTGCAGGGTTATTGGGGACAGTAGGCTCTGGTGAGTATGGGGCTGCTAAAGCCGGGATCATTAATCTCACGATGACAGCCGCAAAGGAGTTGGGGCCTTATAACATTACTGTGAATGCCATAGCTCC
Source organism: Desulfobacterales bacterium (assembly GCA_022013615.1). The sequence goes on from JAKLQB010000938.1 coordinate 8,195, forward strand.
GGGTATGGTGGGAACACCCACGAACTTGAAGCTGAAGG
>JAKLQB010000939.1 GCA_022013615.1 Desulfobacterales bacterium
AACCTTCGTGGTACTACCACACTGGATCATTTTGTTCTTTACAACGTTAGTTCTGTAATTTCAAAATGTTATCGCAATATCTTCACATAGCATTTGTAAAACTTGTCATCGCCAAGTATAAATGTGGGCTTTCCTCGAAGTGAAACATTTTAAGTTATTCAAAAACCTCGTTTTGCCGATTAACCCATAAGTTATCAATGAGTTACATCTGCTTATAGTATAATATTAGGAGCTAAGTAGATAGGCATTTAGCGGAATTTTAAGGTGGGTTTTTGGCTAAGGTTAGGGGAAAAAAGGAATAAAAAAACCCCGCTGTTATCGGGGTTGGGGGAATTCCGGCTGATGTTGAACGGTGTCCGGGCTTAAAGGGTGTGTTTTGTATTCCCGGCCTTCAGGATATACATATCATGCTCTTTTTTCAGTTGGTAAGTTTTCTCTCTAAGGGTTTTAATCTCCTTATCTTTTTGTTTCAGCTCGGAATCGTTGTGGCAGGGACGAAACTCAAGCTTCTTGGTTTGCTTTTTCAGCTGGCTTATCTGGTTTTTAATTTGTTTGAGTTTCTTCCGGGTCTCTTTATCAATCATGGGGGTGCATCACTTACCACTGACTAGTTAAGTAAAATATTTTCTATTCTTTGGTTCTATGTAGAATCAGCAATTCCTGACCCTCTTTCACTTCAATCCAAATCCTGCTATCACACGCACGACAATTTGAGGGGTTTTTATCGCTTGAGCCCCTCTGGTTTTCGCGAAGTATAGCCAATACGGGGCCTCCGCAACTCGGGCATCGTATCGCGGCATTATTTCCGAAAGGATCGCAAAGAACAGGAAATCCCGCCTCATCTATACATCTGAAGCCTGTTATTTTTGACAAATCTTGCCTCCTTCGCTTTGCCTAACTTTAATGTAGACTGCCGAAAAGCGGTTTATCAAGAATATACTGCCAAGTCGTGGAAATGAAAAGAGGAAAGTTTGACGGGGTTAAAAAAGCCCCGCGGAGGGGCGGAGTCCGGGAAACGGGTTAGCCCGCCTTCGTCCCGATCCCGAGGCCTCGGGAGGGACTACGGCGAGGCAAGGAAAGGGTGTAACCCCCCCCCCCCCGATGCTGTCGGGGGGGGTATACGTTACATGGAGTTTTTTAGATTTAATGTTACCTGGTGCAACTTTCATTATTAGTTTTACTGAATCGGTTTCATATTTTGCAGATCCAAAAAAGCCCCAAAAGGCACTGCATCCCAGTATGGGGTATTGGAGCCATGGGTTAATAAAATTTGAGTGATTGTATTAGTACTCAATCCATTGGCAGGAATTAAATGGCTTACAGGGACATTTATTTTGTATGGCATAGATTGTTCGGGACTTCCTTTAGAAAATTTTTCGTAATCTTTCTCAATCGTATCCCAGATAGCTTTCATATCCAGGTTCTTAATGAGAAGGGCTAATTCTTTGGCTTCAGCAGATGCTGCCCCGGGATCTTTAATATTTCGTACAGAAGTGCAAATTCTACGGTAAAGACCTATGAATTCCTTAAGAGTACCCTTCTCTTTGATTAAACAATAAAATCTGGGGTCAGATTCTATATATATTGTGAAAGGAACGCTGTCGAGAGCCTGGACAACTGGTGCCCAGGGGTCAATGTCATCATCGCCAGGCTTTTTAAGTACGGCCGATTGAAATTCTCGCCAGCTATACTTCACATCAGTATATACGAATGAGCCAGTAGCTTGTGCTAAATATAATGCCGTTTCAAGGTTGCCGCCCATTCGAAATATTTGAAGCTGTCCATCATTTTTTCCGGGAGTTACTGGTTGCATGGGCGCCAAGGGGTCAGCAAGTTTCTCCTTTTGAAAGTATTCTAAGGTTTTTTTAATTTCTTCTTCGGAAAGATCGGGTAACGCTTTTTTTATTTGATGTTTTAAAATTTCAGGAGGCAAATTCAACGTAGATCTCTTAAAATCATCACGCATTAGTTTTTCAGCATGCCCCATATCTTCTTGGCTTGGTCCGCGGCCTTTCGCTCTTGCTTCAGCCATTTTATAAATTCGTTTTCGAAAATAAGGATCAAAGTCACAAGGATCTGGAATCATTTCAACGATATCAGCATCAATGAGCGGCATTATTTGAAACATAAAAAAAACGTTTTTAATAGTGTCGTTTTTATACTGGGCCGGAGAATCATAGGGACTGTATTCCTTATTCAGAGCTCTAGGGTTCATAAAAGGTGAAATTATTATAATTTTATCCACATACAAGGAATAACCCAGCACAGTGAAAGGAATCACGCGTGGATCAATAGTTCCACTATAAAACGCACTCAGCCCATTACTCGGCTTTGGCATTAGACTCATTATCTCGGTATCCGGATTCCAAAGACCTCCCACTACCCTGTATAGTTCTTTGATCTTATCATCGGTGAGCTCTTTTCGAAAATCATCCCAATCCTTTCCTTTTGAAAAGCCGAATATTTCTAAAATTGCATTATATAAGATTTGGTTCCTTTGTTTTATTGAATATTTTCGTACAGGATCATTTTCATTTTCCCGGCTTGTATGTCTACGCCCAAACGCATCTTGATACCAAGCGAGTCCTCCACCTTTGCCACCGACATAGATTTCTCCTCCAAACATATATATTTTATTTTTTGGTGGCAAAACTACCTTATACAACGATTTCCATTCATTTTGTGGAAAGGATTTCTCTGGATAAAGCCACTCCGAATGAGCGGCAGCAATATGTTTACGGGCTCTTTTTTTGATTATATAATTGATTGCGCATACTTCTTCCGGTTTTAACCCCCTGTCCCTAATAACAGTATCCCACCTTGTTATGGTTTGGGCAAAATACCTCGGATTGGTCCTGCTAATTAGAGGGTCAACTTGGTCTGGATCACGAGCATATTCAAGGTTCGTGAGAATGAAGCAATGGTTAAGGTCTAAAGGAAAGATAGTCTGTGAAGCTTTCCACGCTGTGGGCGGATCATTAGGATATTTGCATCTCTTTGAATCCGGGGCGCAAGCAGGATTGTATATTGTAACAGGATGGTCTGAAATGATAAATTTTGTATCCGAATCCTCTGCAGATACTATTTCCATTACGCCCTCAACCCACATTGTGCAGTGCATTGTTCTAAGGAACTGCATTTCCAACAGCAATTCTAAACGGGACAGCTGAAAATAGTTGGAGCGGATCCAGTCAAGGCCTTTTGGTGTCCTGAGTTTCTGGGCATCCATGTATACGAATATTTCGCTAAATAATTTTGATAATAAGCTGAAATCTTGAACTACCAGAGCATGAGTTGCCTTACTGCCATCATTATCAATCTTGCCAAATAGAAATTCTTCGATTTCTTCGTTCCTGATGCCGAAAAATTTAGTTGTATATAAGTCTTTTTCGTAGAAACAGCTCCTTGGACCCCACTTATAGATTTCTCTAAGCTTAACTTGTCTTCCGTCAGGTAGCTCTTTGAAGGGCTGAAGATTTAGATAGTAGAGGGAGGTTTGGCCCTCTGGCAGGAATCTTTTTTGATACCAGATGGGGACATAGTGTTGTTTCCGTCTTTTTTTTTGCTTCTCAAGTATGGTGGGTGACAAGGCGTTTCGTTTTTCAAGAGAAATCCTATTGCCGGTTTTTGGTTCTATGAAACGTTTTTTGGATAACATATTATCGGATGAGGTTGGAACCGGCGGCTTACCGAGACAGCATTTTTTGTATTTTTTACCGCTGCCGCAAGGACAAGGATCGTTTCTACCGATTTTTTTCTTTTTCATAGTGCTAAAGATTTTCAAGTAAGATTATAATGTTATGAATTTTAGCGGAAATGGGGATTTGTGTCAAAGTAAGGGTGTCAAATGAGGGGGAGTTAAAAATTAAGGTGAGATATTTACCGCCAGTCTTCAAATAGCCGTTCCGGCCTTACTCTTAGTGGCGGATGTATTTAGGGATACACTACTCCACATATATTGAACAGAAAATGCGGCCAAGACCCAGTACCTGCTTCACTACTCTTCCGTTTGGTGAAATTTACCCAGAATTGTTTATATTCGGATTCGTCAGCAACGATGTGCTCTCTATAATATTGGCTATTTTGGCGTAGATAACGTTCCATGTCTTTTAGGTCAGATTTTACTTCTTCCATCACATTCTTTGTGTCTGGGTATCGCATATACTCGAGACGTCCAAGTTGTTTGAGTTTCTGTTTATAGTCAGCTGTTAACAGAAGGTCGATTCCAATCATTGTCACCTGGTGAAGAAACTTCACAAAAAGCTTTGCATCTTCCCTTTCCTCGCAGTAATTCTTGCCAATTTGCTCGAAAGAATCGTATTCCTCACCGCCTTCAAAATACTTCAAGTTCTTTTGGTCAAGTTTTTGCCGTACTTTTTTGATTGAATCGTAGTCTTGAAAGTGACCGACAAACCAAACAGTTGGAATGTTGTATGGCTGGTTTTTTCCGAAATAATCGACAAATTCATGGAATTTAGTGAGGAAAGGAGCCAAGTGCTGCGGGGGTATCTTGTCGTTGGTGTGTCTTGTTATGTAGGTTAAAGGTAGCAACCGGGCGATGTCGGACAACCCTAAAATCAATCCTGTCATTAAATCATCAAGGGTATCCCCATTGAAAGGAAGACGGCTTTTGCTCATGAGAGGGAAGTCGTCTTTGTAAGTATGGAATTTTCTTTGTATTACCATGGTTTCTTTATGAACTTAAAAAAATAGCTCAATCACGGGCTATTTTTAGATTAGCAGAAAATGGGGTGATTTGTCAAATTTTCGGGTGCTTAGGTGTATCCGCTATAGTTTATCGGCTATTTTCTTTAGGTTTTTCCAATGGTCTATGTTCCAATACCGGTTAGCGGCGGATGAAGTGGAGGGCAGGATCCATATCAGGGTGTGGCCGAGTTTATGGTTTTGTTTACCATAGGAGACTGTTTTGGTTTTTAAAAATTCTTTAGCAGCTTGCTTGCCGTTGAAGGCAAGGATCCCGGGCTGGTATCGGGAGATTTTCTTTTTTAGGACGCTAATGTCCTTGTCTGTGGCCTTTACGCGCTTGTCGGTGCCGGAGAGGTGTTTTACCAAATCGGTGAGGCCAAGCTCATAATTTAGGAGGTCCTGGTATTCACGG
>JAKLQB010000940.1 GCA_022013615.1 Desulfobacterales bacterium
AGCCCCTCGCGGAGTGACGGCAAAGCGGTGCTCGTTGGCCATGATCAGGATCCCGGAGACCTGCTCCGAAGTGGCAGGCCACACCGCTGCATCGGGGCGATGATGGTGATCCGAGGAGTCATAAGAATAAGAGACCAGATCGATCAGTGAGTCCGTGAAGTTTGATTGGCCTACTATATCTACTAAGGCCTGTTTAATGCTGTCGTCCAATCTTTGCTCCTGCCATGGTCAGAGGACTTGGTGTTGGTTTAGCCCCTAAGAGGATAAACGCTAAGTTATTTTGTAAACATTCACAGGTTGCATTTATGCCATACGGGGTTGTTTTAAAAGATGAACGTCCAACATCGAACATCGAACGTCCAACATCGAATTAAAAAAAAACATCCAATACCGAACATTCAACCACGCCAAGGCGTAGTTTCTTTTCAGCCGTTTTGATACTCGCAACGAAAATCTTAATCTATTCTTTTGTTTCCTGTAAAATATCATTCTTTATGATTCGCACCGAATAATCGAGCATTCTTTCTTCCAGGTCATATGTCTGTTTCTTTATCTTTTCCCATTCAATATTCGATGTTGGACGTTCGATGTTCATTCTTTTCACTCCATCCTGGGCAAAAACAACTTAGCGCTTATACCCCTTAAAAGGAAGCCTCAAGGCTCCGTTGTAATTCGACGTTTTATTGGAGTATTGGAGTATTGGAGTGCTGGAGTAATGGAAAAGAAAACTGGCTGAATGGTCACTCGGCTAATATTTCGAGTGGTTAAAAAACTCAATAACTTAATATCTCAAACAGATATGGCTGTTTTGTCAGGGTCAAGTCCAAAAACAAAATTAGTTGCCTTGTCTATCCCATTCAGGTGATCAATTAAAATCACCGAATCAATCAGCCGCTCAATCATTGTAGTTCCCACTCTGAGCGTATATTCATTTGGTATTCCAGCCCATCACCCTGTTTCCATATACCGCGGGTTTTTTCAACAAGCCAGTGGTAAGTCTCTGATTCATGTGTTTCTCTTAATCTCTTTATTCCCTGCCGAATCCCCTCGGCAACGGATACATTATATGCCTTACTGTATCCTTCCAGCCAGGTTTTATCTTCATCCGAAATAGTAACTATGGTTCGCCTGCTCCCAACGATCTCCTCCGATTTGTGATATATACTTACATATATCACTTTCATACTGAAAGTTCAACCTAAAAGAAATATGCCCAGCAATTCCAAAACGCTGCCCTCAGGATACTTAGAGTAATAGGGGAAGAATGAATTCCCCAGGAGAAGCTATCGAAGCCACATTGTCTACTGGTAAGCAGAATCATGATCAGGATGTAATGACAACAGGCGCAGCCATAAACCGTCACGGTACGCTATTCCCCGAAATCCCTTACCGATTCGAAAGCTGTAAAGCTTTTTGCCGCCTGGACCTTTCTGGGATAATATGGCCTCCCATTTTAGCCCATGGTCAACATATACCTGTTGCCATGCCATAT
>JAKLQB010000106.1 GCA_022013615.1 Desulfobacterales bacterium
AATATTGCACAGCGCCTGGCGTCAGAGGCTGCTTCGGGGCAGATACTAATTACAGAAAGTGTAAAGTCCCAACTGGATTCACGATTTCGCGTCACACAAGAACCCTTGCGTTTGCTCAGAGGGTTAGAAAAGCAGATCTCCGTTTTCTCCATTGGTACGGAATGATAACATTGAGGCAGAGTGTTCACTGATAATAAAGTCCTGGATTTCCAAATACCAAAACCCTTGTTATGGGCAAAGCCGCTCGGCCCTGCCGGACAATCTTAAACGGCTGGTTCTGTGAGGGCTATTTAGCCCGATTTTCAACTTTCAATTTCTTAATCCTATTGAATTCCTTGATATTATTGGTAACTAGAACTAAGTTTTGACTTACGGCATGAGCCGCAATGAGCAAGTCAAGCGGCCCTATGGGCTTGCCATGTTTCTCTAATTGGAAACGGATATCCCCATAAACTCTTGCAGCCGTTTGATCAATGTAAATGCAAATATTTCATCTAATCCCGCTCTCTCTTGTGTTTATGGTTGATTTCTTTCAACCATAAAAGGTTCGTCATATTTCATCAGATTTTGTTCCCAAATGTCCCAAAGAGAAAGATCTTTTGGAATCAAGAGCACTCCCCCTGAAACCTTCTTGATATATACTTCATTTCCATCAAACCGAAATGCCTTAGGCAAACGAACGGCTTGGCTCCGCCCGTTAGCAAATAATTTTGCTGTTTCCATGATTTTCTCCATAATGAGTTTCGGTGTATATCTTGAAGTATATATCTTTATTCCTAATCCATGATGAAAACTCAACAAGTCTTATCTCTTTAAAATCAGCGAACACGCTCTTCAGCCGCAGCGTTTAGCTGTCGGCTGCAAGAGCAAGGGTAGCCGGTGATTCGTCAAATTTGCTACATATTCCTTATCAATTTAGCATGAATGATTTTGGATTTCAGCGAAGGTAACCTACTGTATTCTTGAAGAATTTGTCGAATATGCTTTTCATATCCATCTTGTTTGCCTTGATGTTTCGCCAACATGTACAAATCCTGTAATATCGTTATCGCAACGTCATACGCTTGAGGCTTTTTCTCAGAAATGTGCCGATACACTTCTTCCCAAAGTGTACTTGCGTTTGCCTCTAATTCCGATAACCTTTTCAGCCTATCCGCCTCTCTTTTCCTTCTTCTTGCTTCTTTTCGCCTCTTTTTAAGTCGTTCCGCTTCTCTGAGTATGTTTCCAATTGTTCTATCAGATACTTTCGATAGAACCTGCTCTGAAGGCTTTGACAGTTCCTTTAATCTTTTCAGCAACCTTACTGAGAGAAGGGGCTCTCCTTTGGCTAATCTTACAAGAAAATCGTTTTTCTCTATCTCTAAGAGATGCTGTATTGACATCTCAATATTGAATTCAGGATCATCGTCTTCCCTACACCTCGCCTTGGTTGCCACCTCTAAGATGTCCTTATCAATGTCAAATAATTCAATCAGGCTTTTCAACGCTCCATTTAGTGTATCAAGATGGGCGGGGACAGGTGGTTCGGATTCGTCCTTGTTGAAGTCTTCCCAATCTCTGTGTAACGAGCAGGCGTGTAACCAAGCCAGATAAAGACTGCGATAATCACCGTGCAAAATATCATTTCGTAGCCCGATCAAGGAAGCAAGCCATCCCTCACCATCAATCCAGCCGTACCCTTCTTCATCTGAGAAGTAGAAGTCAAACAACAGATTATTCCCGCTTTCCGAAATTGAAATTTCTTCAGGAGTACAATACGGCTTTATCAAATCGATGTTCATGAGTTCCTTTGGAAATTTAAAGATCAGCCGTTTTGTTCCCCAGTTGGCAATGTAAAACATGGCATCGAAATATTGTTCGACGACCCGTTTTTCATCTTTTGGGAAATCACGATAATTATAGATGAAACTCGCCCCTGTGGAAGTAGGATGAGCTCTGCTCGACCAACCTCCTATTTCTTTTTGTTCTTCTGCTGTTAATGGCCTGTCAATACACCGAAATTCATAATATTGATATTCACTCATACTTCAGCCTCTACAACGCTCGGCATCGGTGGCGGACTAAGGAGTTTAAGTATGTATGACCTTTACGAAAAACCCGCCAGCTTTTCCCCGCCCACTGCATGCCACTGGTTTTGCATTTAATGATCTTAGGAATTTATAAAGCTTTCTACACGAACTATCAAAAGAATCCATTTCTGTTTCTGAATGTAGATGCCTTGAATAAGGTCCACCAGAGTCATCAACAAATTTCTTTACGAGTGATAGACCATCTTTCTCTCTTAAAGATTCATCCATGTTAACTCTTCCAATAATTTCTCCGCCAAGCAACCATATGTTATCGACATGCCTTTTTATTGTTCTTTTTGTTAGCTTTTTTGAGATTAGAAAATCTAAAAAGGGAATAAATACTGAATGTAGAATCTTCTCCCCAGTTACGATGTCGGGTTTATCATATTTCCAACTATCCGGCCATTCATCAATATCCTTGCAATAAGCTTTTAAATTTGTTGAAATCATAAATTAATTACCGTGCATAATGGGGTGTGGCTGTCTCCAATCGTAGAGGGAGTCAACCCTTGACATAGGACAATTTCCTTGAAATTTTGTCAACAGTTTTTCGAAGTGTTCTATCCTTCATTATTTTAGCTGAAAATCTTTCATTTGCTTTTGCAATAGCAGAACAGCTCACACCACCAAACATATCAGCAATTTGACCGTTGGTAACACTCAGCCCTCAATTTCAGCCAGTGAGTTGCCCCCACAATCCCGCCTCAGATAGGCGGGAAGGTTGAATTTTGCTTGACACACAAGGGAAATTTCTCCTATATTCCTTCGCGAAAAGCGACTTCTTATCAAAAATAAACCGGCGTTAGGAAAAAAGGAGATAGGCAACTATGCTGCGCTTAATATCCATTGATCTGAATAAATCTAAAATCGATACCCTTGCCATTGCCGTGTGTGAAGATGTGGATATTCATGATGACCCGATAATTGCAGCCGTCATTAGAAGGGCGCTCAAGCTCAAGGAATTTAACGGGGAAAAAGATGAAATCGTGACACTTTACGATTTACCGGATATTAAAGCACAGCGGGTTATCCTGTGGGGACTTGGCAAACTAGAAAAAACAGATCGTGAAGTGCTGAGAAGTATGGCCGGTAAGACGGTGAAGCACTGCATCAAAAAGCGACTGACAAGCCTGTATTTCGCTGTGCCCGACCCTTCGTTGATAAAAATGGAAACGTTCGCAGTTTTAGAGGCCATGCAGGAAGGTGCTTACCTTGGAAACCACCTGTTCCAAAAATTCAAGGGCGAGGAAAAGAAAAAAGCACTCAGGCAAATTCATTTCCGGGTCACAAAACAAGTCACCCAAAAAATGCGACAACTGTCTTTAAGAGTTGCTGCCATATGTGAGGGTACCACCCAGGCCAGAGATTGGGTCAACACACCTTCAAATGAAAAGACGCCGGAAAAATTGACCCGATCCATCGTAAACCTGGCAAAAAAGCAGCGCTTGAAAGTCCAGGTACTCAATGAAGCCCAACTGAAGCAACAGAAGCTCGGTGCACTGCTGGCTGTTGCTGCCGGCAGTCAGGGCAAACCCAGCCTGGTCCTGCTCGAGCATAAGGTGCCGGGTGCAAAGATGACCCTGGCCCTTGTAGGCAAAGGCGTAACCTTTGATTCCGGTGGTCTCAATATCAAAACCGGCACTTCCATTTCCAACATGAAATCGGATATGTCCGGTGCCGCGGCGGTGGCGGCCACCTTGATTACGGCTGCCAAACTCAAAACAAAAACAAATATTATAGGAGCCATCCCCATTGTTGAAAACATGCCGTCCGGCCATGCAACGCGCCCCGGGGATATCATTCGCAGTTATGCCGGTAAAACCGTTGAAATCGGAAACACCGATGCTGAAGGCCGGCTTATTTTAATTGATGCGATTTCGTACGTGATCAAAAGATACAGGCCGCAATTACTCATTGATCTGGCAACGCTGACAGGGGCTTGTGTCGTTGCCCTGGGGGACAAAATTGCCGGTGTGTTTTCCAATGATGACGATCTGGCCGCCGGCATTATTGCGTCCGGAGAAAAAACCCATGAGCGCTGCTGGCGAATGCCCCTGCCCGAAGATTATAAAGAACTGCTGAAAAGCGATTTTGCGGACATGAACAACATGAGCAGCACCCGTGCGGGCGGTGCCATTACCGCGGCACTCTTTCTTTCGGAGTTTGTCGCCGATACCCGCTGGGCACATATCGACATAGCCGGCCCGGCTTATCTTAAATCGGAAAGTGCTTACTGCGGTCCCGGTGGAACGGGTTTCGGAGTGAGATTGCTTAGTGCTACGATTCGC
>JAKLQB010000107.1 GCA_022013615.1 Desulfobacterales bacterium
GTAAGCTGATTTTGTTTTAATTGAGACATTTAATTTTCCTCCTTATTCTTTTTTCGGTGATTTTTTATAAACACCTTTTCAGTTTTAAGGTTTTCTCGCCCATCCTTTTTGTCTTTCTTAGGCAAAGCATTTCAGATAACGGCAGGCGCACACGACGTTTGCCGGTCGCGTTAGCGATTGGCGTCTTTTTTGCATCCCACGCGCAAAAAAGATGCCAAAGGCAAATGTGTCCGAAGGGCTGAACACGGAGCGGAACGTGTACGCCTTGTTATACGACGTGGGGGCGGCCTCCGCGGCGGCCATGGACGGCCGACTCGGACCTGTTTTTCTTTTCAGTCCGTTTACTCTCAAAAAAATATCCGTCTCCATATATACACCCTTTCTCTGGGTTCGAGTCGGCTGAATACCAAGTTGCTTTGTGATCTTGTTCAAGTCTGGTATCTCGCTGAAAATCCGCAGGCTGGCCGAGAAGGCAAAATAAGTTTTCGCGTCTGACTCCACTATTTACCCCATCCCTAATTGAAAAAGGGGAAGACAAAAGATGAAGAAAGGATAAAACTTAAGTGCCAAGTCTCACCGTGGAACGCGCCACCCAAGTCCTAAGCCTATTGCCCGTGCGATGCGCAGACAAGCGCATCCGCCGCCCAGCATCACGATCCCAGTAGCCAACCGGCACAAGTTCCGCATTTGGCATAGAATTTGGCATATACGAACCAAGCAACCACAAAGCATTGCTGTCATACCGGTCATGACTTACTTGATTGGTTGTTTCAAGCTGAGTTATAAAGTGAGTGAGAAAATCTTCTGGTGTCCATCCCGTTTCTCCCTGATAGGTCGGTGTACTTAAGGTTCGTAAATAATCACGAGGGGTAGAATATTCCTCTAGCTGTTTTCTTCCTCCTATGACTTTACCCTGTCCTTGTTGAGGCATAATAGGTATAGGCTCAATTAGTCCCACACTCCAGCCAGGCACAGCACATAAAAGGGTTTTCTGCATTACTTCTTCTTTAGTTAATCCTTTATGGTTACGATCGGCATAGGCTTGAGGGAAATAAACAAGATTAGGAGTATCCACTGCTTGACGCACCCTATCCCATATCCAGATCGGTTCACCAATATTTACACGAACCGGTATATCAGCGTCAGTAGAATTTTGTTTTGTCTGGATAATTTTTCCCGCTGCGGCATGTTTAAGAACGGCAGTTTTTACCCAATCAATAAGTTGTGAAGTAGGCATTGCGATCGGCGTTAACTGAAGCTGAGTAAATCCTTGTCGCATTTTTCTATCAACCAATTCCTTATTGCGTGTAAATACTTCTTGCAGCTGTTCTTGAGTTGGTACAGGATACTCTTTTCCGTCAATTCCAATCACCCCTAAATTTTCCGATCGTGGAAGAAGGGTTAAAATTCCTGTTCGGTTCAATGCGGTAATGGTGCGAGCATACTCCTTCTCAACGCGAAGTGTTTTGAATTTTTTCGTCATCTCTTTATCTCCGACTCAGAAATCGTTTTACGCATTTCATCCGTCCATTTTTTGGTCATAGATGCTGTTTTACCTGATAGAAAAAAATTTCTTTTTGGCAAAAAATCCGAAGTTGCCGTCCGCCAGAACGGCGGACGGCCCTGTTTTGGCCGCCCCCATGTCATATAAC